>NZ_NOLK01000111.1:0-26517 GCF_002245985.1 Nostoc sp. 'Peltigera membranacea cyanobiont' 232 | reverse complement strand
TAGTGAACCACGAGTTCGTAAACGTCGCCCGAAAGCATACCCCTTAATGACGAAACCTCGGCACGAATTACGAAAGCAGTTGCAAACTGCTTAACCACAAGTGTTTCGGCTTTTCTTAGTGCCATTCGGCTGGGAACCCATTCTGGGAGGCTCCGCCTCCTCTTTCTTGAGCAGAGGCAGAGCCTCTGGGAACGAGGCTACACAAGCCTTTAGGCTTTTCTTAGTGCCATTCCGTTCCTGGTTATTTTGCCAGACAACTGGAGGGCTACTGAAAGCCCACGCTGTAGGCGATAGCGTCAGCGTCGGGTAGTTTACACTCGCTCGAATAAATCAAGTCGATATTCTTCATCCCGTTGACCTTTTAAATGCCGCAGTTTATTTGGGGTCAACTCAAAAAACGAGTCATGAACTTCATCCCCACTCAATGGGTAATCACGGGCATAGAGTGTCCAATGAACTAAAAGTAGATGTCCTCCAGGTTCCAGGTGTTCCAGAATGCACTGTTGGGATTTTTTCAGGTCTTCCCAACTCCAGTAATAGCCAACTTCTGAGACTAGGGTCAAATCAAACATCTCATCAGGATATTGCTCTGGAACACGCATAATCTGGAACTTGATATTGGAGAGATGCTGACACCGCTCTTTTGCTCTATCCTGCGCCAGTTCTGATACATCAACTGAGAGCAGTGAGTCACAACGTTCTTGCAGTTTTTCAGTTAAAACGCCAATGGAACCACCGATTTCAAAGGCAGACCGATAGCGCTCTTTGGGTAAAGCTGCGATTGTGGCAGCATATTTGTTAGCTTCGTAAACACTTGTCTGAAACTTCCACGGGTCAGGATTTTCGCTGTAGAGTTTATCAAAGTAGCTAGGTGGTAGGGAATTAGATTGTAACGGGTTCATCGGTTTTCCTCTATATAAACTTCCCAAGGATGACTGAAGTTTGCTAACATTTCGGGAGTTAGGCGAAAGCCTTCTGGATCATCATCAATTAAGTCTGTAGTTTGGGAACGATAAGCAGCGATCGCTTGCTGTTTTAACTCCACCACTGCGCTAATATTCAACCGCCAAGTTGTCACATCAAGAGATCCTGGCAGACTCTCTCGTTGGTCTGAGTCCCAATCCCAAATCGGATACTCAATCAATCGGGGGGATAAGGGCAAGTCATCCAGCACTGTGTGAATTAACTTCCACGTCGCTCGGTGGTCTGAATGAGGGTCATATCGCCAGGGTAAAAAGATCATTTGTGGGGCGATTTCTGTGATGTAAGCACGACAACTAGCTATTGCAGTTTGATACTGTGTTGAAATTGACCCATCCTGCATTCTACAGAAGGTGACATCATTAACCTCTACACCCAGTAATTTTAATGCTGATAGCGTTTCCGCTTCCCGCAGAGCTAGGAGTCTATCTGCGGGATATTTTTGGGAACGAGGGTGTGAAAGAGTACCATCACTGATGACTAACACTTGCACATGACAATTTAAAGACCGTAACAGAGCGATCGCACCCCCACAACCTAATGTCTCATCATCAGGATGGGGAGCGACAATCAATGCCGAACTACAAGCGATCTCGTCAACTGAACGCCAGGGCAAAACATTAGGATTGTCTAGTGGTAATGCAATCAAGCCGAATTCATTCATCATTCCAAAGTATTGAAGCCGGATTACTTTCATGCAATACATATTGCCCGACATTTGCCAAGGCCGCATCAAAAGCCGGTTGACGCAGATATAGAGTCAAATCTCGGATAATTCGTTCCATCGGGTTTGGTGGTAGTAAGCCGCGAGTTCCAACAGAACGCTGACACAAATGCATCACATCAATGCAAATTTGTTCAATTGCTGTCCTGACCATGTTTGCATAGGCGACGAGTTGGTTTGCTTGCGGGTGGAGAACAGTAGGATCGCCACCAAACACTGGCGCATAGGCTGCTACTCGATCCGCAGCCCCCCGCAGCCAGAGATTACCACTTTCAATGGCGATCGCCATTCTGCCAAGCCGTTCCTGTTGATATGGATCGTTTGTATATTCCAACTTTTGGAGATACTGACGAGTCAGGTTAAACAGTGCTTCTGCCCCACCTAGTTGTACAGCAGCAAACCGAATCACCCCAACAGATAACCAAGGCTGTCGATAGTAATCTCCTGGCTGGCCGATTAAATAGCTCTGCTCCAACTCGACACCGCTAAAATCCACTTTGTAACTAGCAGTAGCTCGCATCCCAGAAGGTTGCCACCAAGCGGGATCGCTAACTGTTGTCACTTCGTCCATTGGCACAATGCACATTTGCCAACCGCCTTCTGGCAATACTCCATTCACGAAAGGACGTTCAACATAGCCAGTACCAGTACAAAATGTTTTAGAACCTTCCAGGCGATAACGCCCATTTTCACAAGGAATTATCTTCACACCATCAGAGGCTTCAGCATTCCAAACGCCAAATATTTTCTGGCGATCGCGGGCATCATGGGCGCAGCTTGTGATTTGTTCTATAGAACCAAAGGTCTGAATCAGTTGTAGGGCGTTGATATGTCCTTCATAAATTCGCCCAACTGCCAGATTTCCATGCCCTATCTGCTTTAATAGCATTAAAAGCTCGTAGGTAACATTAGCATCAATTCCTGAACCCCATCCGCCTAATTCTTTCGCCAATGGTGCAGTCAATAATCCAGCCTTAGCAATTAGCTCAAACTCTTGCTTCGGAAAAGCGGTATTGCAATCTATTGCACTGGCGTTGTTTAAACAATAATCCGCAATTTCTGTGGCACTTTTTAGATCCAGAGCAATGTTAGAACCATGCGATTTGGGAATGACGACATTCTTTAATAATTGGATGCTAATAACCGACTCCTTTCTGTAATATTTCTTTATATCTTGTTAATAGTAATTAAATTAAATCGGTTAGCATCTCTATCTTTTGTCTGATTATATACTCAACAAAAGGGAGATTATTGTATGCATAAATTATTTTTTGCGTAGGACAACTGTAGAAAGTAAAATTCTCTTTCAGAGGTTCGTGGTGTTCAGATCCCCGACTTCGCGGAAGTTGTCGGGGATCTCGCAGAGAAAGCAAAATTAATGGCACAGACGCACAGACCACTAGTAGGATGAGTACTTTATTCTTTGGAAGCCTTTTATGCTGGAACTTGATCTTTTTCTTGCCGCATCCAGAAACGATGTTGAGCGATCGCATCAAAACTCAAAGGTAGCCTCAGAGCCTTGCTGCCGATTTTATGCAGCCTGACCTGGTTTGAGGACAATCTTGATGCAATTGTCTTTCTTCTCTTTGAAGATTTCGTAGCCGTGGGGAGCTTGCTCTAGCGGCAAACGGTGGGTAATTACAAACGAGGGATCAATATCGCCGTTTTGAACGCGATCGAGTAGCCTTTCTAAATATCGATGTACGTGCGTCTGTCCTGTTTTCATGGTTAAGCCTTTGTTCATAAAAGCACCCATTGGTATCTTGTCTACAAAGCCTGTGTAAACACCGGGAACCGAAACCGTGCCGCCTTTACGACAGGCAACGATCGCTTGACGCAATACATTGGGGCGATCGGTTTCCAGTCGCACCGCTTGCATCGCTTTGTCATAGAAGCCTTCCAAACCCATGCCGTGAGCTTCCATTCCTACCGCATCCATAACGGAATCGGGCCCCATTCCCCCAGTCATTTCTTTGAGGGCTTCACCCACCTCGATTTCTTCATAGTTGAGAATTTCTGCTCCCCCATCTTTTGCCATCTGGAGCCTTTCGGGAACGCGATCAATGGCAATCACACGCCCAGCACCCAGCATGAAGGCACTTCTAATGGCAAACTGCCCAACTGGGCCGCAACCCCAAATTGCCACCGTATCCCCTGGTTCGATGTTGCAATTTTCGGCTGCCATATAACCAGTAGGGAAAATATCAGTGAAAAACAGGACTTGTTCATCTGCTAGTCCATCGGGAATCTTGAATAACCCAACATCGGCAAAGGGAACGCGGGCATATTCCGCTTGACCTCCTGCGTAACCCCCGGTCAAATGGGAGTAGCCAAAAAGACCCGATGGGGAATGACCCATCATTTTTTCTGCCATCCAAGCGTTGGGGTTAGAATTATCGCACAACGACCATAAATCCCGATTGCAGAAGAAACACGAGCCGCAGGAAATTGTAAAGGGAACAACGACGCGATCGCCGATGGCAAGGTCTTTGCCTTTGTTATGGATATTTCCATTTTTAAAAGCACTGCCTAGTTCAACGATCTCTCCCATGAATTCATGTCCCAAGATGTCTCCTGGTTTCATCGCCGGGTTGTAGCCGTTATACAAATGTAAATCAGAACCACAGATCGCCGTTGATGTGATTTTCACGATCGCATCACGCGGATTAATGATTTTAGGATCGGGTACGGTTTCAACCTCAACCTTGTTTGTACCTTGCCAACAAACTGCTTTCATTGCTTGAGTTTCCTAAAGTTAAGTTGTTCGTCAAATGTGAAATCTATTTACGGAGTTGGGTTGAATATTTATCCTTTCCCCTTTGGTTGACCTTCTGTTGTCGCAATCTCGCCCGTTTCCATCAGCATTTTGAAGCGCTGTAAATCATCTCCTAGCTGCTGTTCGGGTGATTCACCAAAGAGTTTGGCGATCGCATCTCCGATCGCTCCACCTGGTGGATTGTATTCTGTGACGACTTTCACCTCAGTACCACGATCGTTCAGTGTTGGTGTGAAGTGGACAGAACCAGAGTTCGCAATATCTGCACCTTCAACTGAAGTCCAACTAATCAATTCGTTTTCACGATCTTCAACAATATTTGCATCCCATTCAACACTTTTGCCTAACGGTGCGCTAGTTATCCAGTGCGATTGCTTGTCGTTATATACTTTCACGTCTTTGATATGCTTTGTAAAACTGGGCAAGTTCTCAAAGTTATGCCAAAAGCGGTAAAGTTCTTCTGCTGGCTTGTTGATCGTGACAGTTTTTTCAACCTTAATGCGTTGATTCATAACAATTGTCTCATTAGGGGCTTATCGATCAAATCTCGAGCGCAGTCCGGCCGCCGTTTCACTAGTTTCCTGCTTTGCCTTATTAACCAAGGCTCTCATGCCAAAGAGTTTATGTGTAACGTTAGGCTAGTTGGTTGCTCTGGAAGCAATAGGTAATCATGTTCAAGCAGTTACTATGACAATCTAAGTAAGTTTGAATAAACTGCTGCATCTATGGATTTACTTGGTGTAGTTAAGCCTGGGTTATGACATTTAACATTTATTAACGATGCTATTTCATCTTAGGAAGACACTTGATGAATCACCTCTAGCGTGAGAGTATTTGTAGCGATCGCCTATCTCTGTTTAAGGGCTGATTGCGTATTGGGTCTAGTTATGTATTGTTTTGGTTGTATCTTGCCATTGTGCTTCTTTTGTTTAAAGCAAAGGAATCTTGGGCAGTTTTGGCAAGACGTGCTGGAATTAAAGGAAGCTCTAACGATTAAATCACAACCAAATTTTTCAGCCCTTGCTCTGTTCGTTTAAGGAAGATAACTTAATCCGCCGACTTTCACGCGATAGTGGTACTAAAACTGGGGCAAGACTTTGAGCATTGCTTTCTTTAAAGCTTTCCACCACCTTAGATAATTCTGCAATTGTCGATGCCTCAAATACACTACGCAAAGGCAACTCCACGTGTAAGGTGTCGCGCACTCTAGAGACAAGCTGAGTTGCCAGTAATGAATGACCCCCTAATTCAAAGAAATTATCATAAATTCCTACGCTCTTAAGTCCCAAAATCTCAACAAAAATTTTCACCAGCACTTGTTCAACAGGAGTTCGAGGTGCGATGTAATTTTCAGGCAATTGGGGCTTGATTGCATTATGGAATGCTCTTAAGGCGCGGCGATTGACTTTACCATTAGCTGTTAGAGGTAAAGACTCCAATACTACAAAACCTGATGGCATCATGTACTCAGGCAGTTTTTGTGCTATGTAAGTCTGCAATTGCGGCACTAACTTACGCGCTGCTTTGGTTTGTAGGGGATTATTGGCGTAAGATTCCCAGGGGCGACAGAGAGTCGTGCTATGAGAAAAAATAGTTCTTTTACCTACTTCATCTTGCTGTACAAAAACTACATCATAATGTCCTTCAGTACTTGAATGTGACCAGGTAATATCAATGCTATAAGGTACATTCAGCGCATAGAAATCTTCTGGATCTACTCCGAAATTTTCTAGTTCTTGCAAAGCTTTACGTATTTGACCTACAGGTTTAAAACTTTTTACATCTGATAGCCATTCTACTGTTTTAATTGCTGACATCAGCCGCGCATTAGGTATATTGATAATGCTTAATATTTCTGGTTGATTCTCAATTAAGAACTGGCGCACTGCTGAGACTGTTAAATTATCTTCAGACCAGTTAAGCACTGAATAATTTTCAGAATTACTAACAATTTCGGCACTAATATGAAGAATCACATTGTAACGAAACTCAGTTAACTCATTGTGATATTTACCTCGCATCAGTTGGATTTGTACATGATTAATTTGCGAAAAGCGTTGCTTGATTGCAGTAAAAAAATCTGGGTCAATAACTAACTCTGTTTCTTGAAATATTTGCCTTTGTACCCGTTGTTGCAACTCGAAGCAGGTAAGGGAAGGTTCAGCTTGATACAGTTGGACTGACGCATGGAAAGCTTGCAATAGTGTCAAACTACGCACATCCCCTATGAAGATAAAGCCACCTGGAGCAGTTGCCTGCACAGCACCTTCTAATACACTAATCAGATAATCAATAGTAGGGAAATATTGTACAACTGAGTTCAGAATTACTACATCAAAAGCTGCTGTTTCTACTTTCTCGAAGTCAGTAGCCATTTGCTGATACAGTCTTACCTGCGGCATTTCTTGTTTTTGTAGCTGTTGCTGAATGCAGTTAAGTGAAACTGAGGAAAAGTCTGTCCCCCAATATTTAGTGCAGTGAGGTGCAATTCTAAATAGAATCAAACCTGTCCCACAACCAATTTCTAATACTCGTTTGGGTTGCAAAGCCAAAATCTGCTCGACTTGGTTATCCACCCACTCACGCATCTGCTCTGCTGGAATAGGCTGATTTGTGTAACTACTATTCCAGCCGACAAAATTGAATGTAGGATCTGAATCAGTAGATTGATTATAAGTTTCGTTATACAGCATCTGCCATTGCAAAACCTGCTCATTCTGCAATTGCATTAATTGCAAATTCTCCTGTTCGTTACTGTATTTAGTTTTTGCTACTACATAAGCTACTAGGCGCTTTTCCTGTTCATCCTCACTAGTTATTACTACAGTTTGCTGCACTGCTGGATGCTGACTCAGTACCGCTTCAATTTCTCCCAACTCAATACGATAGCCACGAATTTTTACCTGATCGTCGAGGCGGCCTAAAAATTCAATGTTGCCATCTACTCGATAGCGAACTAAATCACCTGTTTTATAAAGTCGCGCTTTTAACTTATTAGTAAAAGAATGATAGATGAAAGATTCAGCAGTTAAGTCAGGATGGTTTAAATAACCTCGTGCTAACCCATCACCACTTATGTACAACTCCCCCGGAACGCCAATAGGTACTGGTTGTAAATGTTTATCTAATATGTAAACTTTTGTATTGGCGATGGCTACGCCCGCCGCAGGCATCGCATGACCAATTGTAGGTGCTAAATTACCTTTATTCTTAACAGAAACATATCCCGAAGTTGTAATAACTGTATTCTCAGTTGGCCCGTAATTGTTAAATACTTGGAAAGAGTGAGAAGCTAAAGGATATTGATTTAGTTTATCTCCACCTGTGAGCAATATTCGTAAAGCTGCGTTATTAGGAAAATCTAATAACAGAATTTTCTCTGCTAAAGGTGTTGGTATAAAACAAATTGTTATCGCTTTTGATACTAGCCAATCTCGGAGATAGTCAGGCGATCGCCTGGTTTCATCATCTACGAAATAAATGCTTGCCCCAATACTAAGATAAGGCCAAATTTCCCAACCGCAAGCGTCAAAGGCAACTCCAGAAATCTGCGTTGCTCGGTCAAGGGGTGAAACTGCAAACTCTTTTTGATGCCAAAATACTAAATTTAACAATCCTCTATGTTCAATTTTAACCCCTTTCGGTTTTCCAGTTGAGCCAGAGGTGTAAATGACATAAGCGAGGTTATCTACTATAACTTTACTAGTAAGATTATCTTCAATCTCTTGAGAAAGAATCTCCCAATCTTTATCTAAACAGATTATTTGCGAATTAGAGTTTTTCAGGCGTTCAAGCCATCGCTCGTGAGTTAATAAAACTGAGACTTGAGCATCTTCAAGCATAAAGTTTAAACGTTCAGATGGATAGCTTGGATCTAAAGGTACATAAGCTCCACCTGCTTTCAGTATGCCCAACATCCCGATTATCATATTAAAAGAGCGTTCTACACAAAGTCCTACTAAAACTTCGCTTTTAACTCCTAATTTTTTGAGATAATGTGCAAGTTGATTACTGCGTATATTTAACTCTTTATAGCTAAGTTGCTCATCGCCAAATACTAGTGCAGTTGCCTCACTATTCTGCTCTGCTACGCTCTCAATTAACTGATGGATACACTTATCTTGAGGATATTTTGCCTGGGTATTGTTCCATTTAACTAACAATTGATATAGCTCAGATTCGCTTAAAAGTGGCAAATGTGCAATTCGCCCTTCTGGATTTGCAACTATACCCTCCAGTAATATTTGGAAGTGTCCTAGCATCCTGGTGATAGTAGCGTCATCGAATAAATCAGTGCTATAAATTACAAAACCACTAATTCCTTCTGAGCTATCTGCCCATAACCCATTTTGAGTATTTGGCTCCCACAAGTGGAACTCCAAATCAAAGCGCGTTGTTTCTGTTTCAAATGGTAGCGGACTTAAAGTTAAACTAGGTAACTCTAAGGCTGTCATCGGCGCATTTTGGAGCGCAAAAACAACTTGAAATAGCGGATTTTGATTCAAATTACGCTCTGGATGCAGTTCTTCTACAAGTTTTTCAAAAGGTAAATCTTGATGGCTGTATGCTCCTAAAGCTACCTCTTTAACTCGACTCAATAGTTCCCGAAAAGTTGGGTTTCCTGATAGATCGGTACGCAGTACTAAGCTATTGACAAAAAAACCAATTAATCCCTCAATTTCACTACGGTTGCGATTGGCAATAGGTGAACCAATAGCAATATCTTCTTGTTGTGTGTAGCGGGAAAGTAAAACTTGGAATGCTGCTAGTAGGGTTATGAATAAAGTTACCCCTTCTTGTTGCCCGATAGCTAAAAGTGCTTTGCTCAAACTTTTTGATAATTGCAGAGGTTGTCTTGCACCCTGGTAAGTTTGAACAGCTAATCTTGGTCTGTCGGTTGGCAGGTTTAGCATAGAAATGCCGTCTAATTGGTTCTGCCAGTAACTCAGTTGTTTTTTTAATACTCCCCCTTGCAACCATTGGCGTTGCCAGTATGCAAAGTCTGCATATTGGATTGTAAGTTTCGGTAGAGGAGAAGGCTGATTGCTGGTAAAGGCTGTGTAGAGTGCTGCTATCTCTTGAATCAGCACCCCAATAGACCAACCATCAGAGACAATGTGGTGCATAGTCAGCAGCAGGATGTATTGTGTCTCATCCAACCACAGCAGTTTTACTTGCAGCAACGAATCAGTTGATAAATTGAAAGGACGTTGAGCTTCTTGGTTAGTAAATTGTCGTGCTTGTATTTCTCGTTCTGCTTGTGGCAGTTGCCGTAAATCTATTATTGGTAAAGGTATTGTTAGGGTAGAATTAATTACCTGAACTGGTTGCCCTGTCTGTACGACAATAGTGGTGCGTAAAGCTTCATGTCGTTGCACGATTTCGTTAAAAGTTTGCTCTAGCGCGGCTAATTTCAGCGAACCTGTTAAATGTAATGCTAGTGGAATGTTATAGAAAGGATTGTTAGGAATTAATTGGTCAAGAAACCACAGCCGTTGTTGAGCAAAGGAGAGAGGAAGATTTCCTGAGCGCGAAATAGGTGCGAGAGGTCTAAAACTCTGGTTATTAGTGCGATTAGATGCTTCTAAAAATTCAATAATTTCTGCTTTCCGCTCTTGAATTTCTGAACGCAGTTCTGGTGTAAGAATTCCATCAGGGGCGTTGCAGCGAAACTTTTCACCATCAATAAAAACTTGAATATCTAAGCTGCGAAGATAAATTAAAAACTCAACCGTATTCAAAATTAAACCCCTTCATAAGTATCATTATTTATTAGAAGTTAGTAGGCAGCTATGCTGGAAGAATATTGCTTGTATCATAAGCTTTTTAACATTTTTCAACTGGATAGTTATTTTTGCCAAGCTGCACTGCTTATTACCTAACCCAGCATTTTTATCATACTTCTAAGACTGTAGAAATCATTCCTGGGAATGAAACTTGGATGATTATAACTATGGTATGAAGCTAAAAGACAACGCAGTGAACAAGGTATCGCAAGGTTTAGGCTCATGATATTCATGCCTCATAATTTTCTGCTTATATGGCTGGTTCAACTGCTGTCGATTGCGGTAATTGGCGGGGGGGGCTACATTCTCTATGAGTGGTACGAACGAGAACTTGTAGGAACATTTTACTTAGTGGCTGGGCTAATAATGGTTCTGTGGACTTTTGGCGGTCGTTTTATCAGTTTGCCACTGTTGCGCCGTCCTGGAGCCGATGAACCTAAGTTTATGCGTAGCAAAACCGTGCAGCGCTTGCCACGTCCAGATGGAAGCGTGTTGCAAGTAGAGTTTTTTGGGCCAGAGGATGGTCAACCAATTATCTTGTCACACGGTTGGGGGCCAAACAGTACTGTATGGTATTATGCCAAGCGACAACTGAGCGATCGCTTTCGAGTAATAGTTTGGGATTTACCAGGGTTAGGAAAATCCTCTAAACCGAAAAACAACGATCACTCTATAGAAAAATATGCCCGTGACTTAGAAGCTGTGGTTGCGTTGGTGACAGCCTCAGCCAAAGGGAGTATCGCCGGGGATAAACCTGTTATCCTAGTAGGCCACAGCATGGGTGGAATGATTAATTTAACATTCTGTCGCCTGTTTCCAGAGCAATTAGGGAGTCGGGTGGCTGGCTTAATTCTTGTAGATACTACTTACACCAATCCGGTTAAAACTTGTATCTTTAGCAATTTGGTACGCAAATTGCAGAAACCGTTACTCGAACCTGTGTTGTACCTGACTATCGTGTTGTGGCCAATTTTTTGGTTGATGACTTGGCTCTCGTATTTCAATGGTTCGCTGTACATCACCGTCGAACTATCTGGATTTACGGGTACTGAAACACGGGGTCAACTAAGTTTTGCAGGTTTATTATCAGCATTGGGTTCGCCTGGTGTTCTGGCTCGTGGCACACTGGCAATGTTCAACTTTGATGAAACAGACACACTTGCAACTATTAACGTACCTGTGTTGGTTGTTTGTGGTGATTCAGATATAGCAACTAAACCCGTGGCGAGCGATCGCATGAAAGCAGAATTGCCTTACTCTCAAAGAGTCACCCTAAAACCAGGTGGACACATGGCATTGATGGAACAAAACCAACAGTTTGCTGAAGCAATCAGCACATTTTGCGCTGGCTGCTCAAACTCAAGTGTTTCTCTTTAAAATTCTACATCTTCTCGCTCTTGACTCGTAGTTCCACCTTTATCTAAACCCTTTGCTGTCCAACACATTGTGTCAATATACCTAGCAAGTTGTTCAACGGTTGGTGCTTCAAACAAATTGCGTACAGGCAAATCTATTTGGAAGGTGTCACGAATACGGGAAGTTAGCTGAGTCGCTAGCAGAGAATGACCGCCCAATTCAAAGAAATTGTCGTGAACGCCTACTTGCTCTTTTCCCAAGACTTTAGCCCAGATTTGGGCAAGTAATTCTTCAACTTGCGATCGCGGTGCCACATAATCTTGATTATTGAAAGAAATTGTATCAGGCATGGGTAAAGCACGGCGATCCACTTTGCCATTAGGTGTTAGAGGTAGAGATTCCAGGATCACATAAGCTCTTGGCATCATGTATTCTGGTAACTTTTCTTTGAGGAATTGGCGAAGTAAGGAAGCAAAGCTTTGTACGTCTTGCATCGGTATCTGTTCCTGATTAGGAACAATATAAGCTACCAAGTACTTATCATCAGGTACGTCCTCACCAGCAATAACTATAGTTTCTTTCACTGCTGGATGTTGACTCAACACCGCTTCAATTTCTGACAACTCAATGCGGAAGCCACGAATTTTTACTTGATTGTCAACGCGACCTAAAAATTCAATATTGCCATCTGGTAAATAGCTGGCTAAATCACCTGTTTTATAAAGACGTGCTTTTGGTTTCTTACTAAAAGAATGAGTAATAAAGTTTTTAGCAGTTAATTCAGTTCGATTGAGATATTCTCGCGCCAATCCTTCCCCACCCATATATAATTCGCCAGTAACGCCAATAGGCACAGGTTGTAAATGGGCATCTAATATATAAATTTGCGTGTTTGCAATTGGGATGCCAATAGGTAAAGATGTGGCTGATGGTAACTCTTCTATGCAGTAATAAGAGGAAAATGTTGTATTTTCTGTAGGGCCATAAACATGAATTAAGTACTTTGGCGCACCAGATTGGAGAATCTTTTTAATCCATCTCTTATCAACGGTTTCGCCACCAAACAGTAAATATTTCAAGGTCGCAAAAGCTTGCGGGACATCTCTAACAATCTGTTGAAATAAGGCTGTGGTCAAAAATAGAATGTTGATATCTTTTTCTCGTAGTTGTAATGCCAATTCATGAGGCGAAATGGTTACATCTTTACTAACTCCCACAAGTTGAGCGCCGTTAAGTAGCGCTCCCCAAATCTCGAATGTCGCAGCATCAAAAGAAGTGTTTGAGGCTTGGGCGACTTTATCAGATGGTAATAATTTTATATAGTTCGTATTGCACACTAACCGATTTACAGCTTTGTGAGGTACAGCAACTCCTTTGGGTTTTCCTGTAGAACCAGAGGTGTAAATAATATATGCTAAATTATCACTATTTAAATCGCTTTTGGGATTGTCTTGCTTTTCTTGGGTAATAATTTCCCAGTCTTTATCTATAGAAATAATTAGTTTTGAAAAACCTTTAAAATGCTTGAGCAAGTTTTCTTGTGTCAGCAACACTGAAACTTGTGCATCTTCAAGCATAAAATTTAGGCGTTCTTCGGGATAGCTGGGGTCTAATGGAACATACGCTCCCCCTGCTTTAAGAATTCCGAATAACCCAATTATCATTTCTATAGACTGTGAAATACAAATGCCAACTAAAACTTCTGTACCTACTCCGATTTTTTGTAAGTGGTGCGCTAGTTTATTGCTACAAGTATTCAACTCTTGATAAGTAAGTTGTTTGTTAGCAAAGTTGACTGCTATAGAATCAGGATACTGCTGTACCTTTTCTTCAAACAATTGATGGATAGACTTATATTGAGGATAATCTGCTTGGGTATTATTCCATTCCACCAATACCTGATGTAACTCCGCTTCACTTAATAACTGTAAATTTGCAATTCGTTCTTCTGGATTTACAACAATAGCTGACAACAGAGTTTTAAAATGTTCCACCATCCGGCTAATAGTAGCTTTATCAAATAAATCTGTGTTGTAAACGATTACACCTCGAAGACCTTCAGAATATTCCCACTTTCCGCCCCATAAGCTCCTAAAATCCTCAGAACACTTCCACAGATGCAGTTCTAAATCAAAACGTGTTTTTTTCAAATCAATATTCAGAAAGCTGGGTACTAATCCAGGCAGTTCTAGCGCGGACATTGGCGCATTCTGGAAACCAAATACCACTTGAAATAAAGGATGGTGGCTCAAGTTTCGCTCTGGATGTAGTTCTTCAACTAATTTTTCAAACGGCAAATCTTGGTGGCTATATGCTTCTAAAGTTACTTCGCGTACTCTGCCTAGTAGTTCTCGAAAAGTAGGGTTTCCAGATAAGTTGCTACGTAGCACCAAACTATTGACGAAAAAACCAATTATCCCTTCTATTTCACTGCGGTTGCGGTTAGCGATTGGTGAACCTAGCGCGATATCTTCTTGGTGTGTGTAGCGGTAAAGTAATGTTTGAAATGCTCCGACCAATGTCATAAATAAGGTGACACCTTCTTGCTGTGACAGCTTTTCTAGTGCATCAATTAGCTTTTTGGGTAATTCTAGAAATTGTGTTGCTCCTTGATAGCTTTGTATAGCTGGTCTTGGTTTGTCAGTAGGTAAATGCAATATGGAAATACCGTTTAGTTGCTCCCGCCAGTAAGCTAACTGGGTTTGAAGTACTTCTCCTTGCAACCACTCGCGCTGCCAGTGAGCAAAATCGGCGTACTGAAGAGGCACTTCTAATAGAGGAGAAGGCTGGTTTTGTGTAAAAGCTGCGTACAGCGTTCCCAGTTCCCGAATCAGTACCCCCATAGACCAATCGTCGCAGATAATGTGGTGCATATTCAGTAATAGAATATGTTCTGTCTCAGAAAGGACGAGGAGTATTACTCGCAGTAATGGCCCGGAGGATAAATTGAAGGGATGTTCTATCTCTGCGGTAATAATGGACTTTGCTTTAACCTCTTGTTCATCATCTGGCAATTGCTGGAGGTCTAATACAGAAAGAGGTATTGTTAAGCTGGGTGCAATAGCCTGTAGGGGTTGCCCATCCGACACAATAAATGTTGTGCGTAAGGTTTCGTGGCGACGCACGATTTCGTTAAAAGTCTGTTCTAGTGCGGCTAATTTCAGCGAACCGGTCAAACGAATTACCGTCGGCACATTGTAGATACCATTATCGGGGATCAACTGGTCGAGAAACCATAGCCGTTGTTGAGCAAAAGATGCTGGAAAAACGAAGACTTCTTCAGAAGACATATTGATCCTTATTTTAAATTCTGTGCTTTCTCAATACAAGCTCTTAGCTGTGCGGCGAGAATTTGGATATGGGGTTTTCTCAGCATAGTTAGGTGATTGCCAGGAATATGATGAATTTCCGTTCCTCCTACAGTTAGCTGATCCCAACCCAGACTCGGATCTTCCTTGGCAATGCTTGATTGAATATTTGTTCTGAAAAGATTAATTCGTTTAGGGTAGGCTTGCGGAACGTAGTTAAGGACTGCTTGGCTATTGGCATAAAAAACACGAAGCATTGGGCGAATTGCTAACTCGCTTAAAAGTCTTAACTTGGATTCTTCAGGTATAATGTTGACTGTGGCATCCTCTTTTAGGATGAAGTGAGAGAACAGATTTGTTTGGAGCGTTCGCGTTAGCGACTCCCAAACAGAATTTTGTACAATTTTATTAAAATTAGTCAACCCAGAAGTTAAACTATTAATTCGATTCTTAGCGATCGCAATAATTAGATAAAAATAATCGAGGAAAAAGGGCCATATATATCGCGCCACTGTCGTCAGCATAAACTTGAAACCACTACCCAAAGAAGGTATATTGCCTGGAATTGGTGCTAAAGTGTCAAGCACAGCAAGTAAAGCCACTTCTTCCCCAGACTTTTGGAGTTGTTGAGCCATTTCAAAAGCAACCCAACCTCCAAAAGACCAACCTCCTAAAAAATAAGGGCCTTTAGGCTGCACTGTACGCAATGCTTCAATGTAGTGGGTAGCCATATCCTCAATACGAGTTAATGGAGAACTTTTTCCGTCAAGTCCAATAGGTTGTAGCCCATAAAATGGTTGATTTTTTCCCAAATTCTGAGCTAATTTGTAATAAGGGAAAACAACACCAAAAATTGGATGAACGCAGAAGAAAGCTGGGCTTGAACCAGCAGGTTGAATCGGAACTAAGGGCGACCACGGAAGAGAATCTGCATTTGTTGATAGAGTAGTTGCTAAACTTTCAATTGTCGGATTTAAAAATAAGGTAGATAGCGGCAATTCACGCTCAAAATGCTTGTGTATCTGCTTCATCAGGCGTACAGTTAACAGCGAATCTCCTCCCAAATCGAAGAAGTTATCGTAAATACCTACACGCTCAACATTAAGCACTTCAGCCCAAATTTTTGCTAAGGTTGATTCGGTTGGACTTTGAGGAGCGATAAATGCTTTATCTATTAAGCCGCTAGCCGGAGTGTGGAGTTCTGTTAGCGCCAAACGATCCACTTTACCACTAGCTGTTAGCGGCAGATAATCTAGTACTACAAAAGCTTTTGGAATCATGTATTCTGGCAATTTTTCTTTTAAGAATTTACGTAGTAGAGACGAGAAATTTTGCGTCTCTATATTGGGAACAATATAAGCCAGCAAATACTTATCACCAGATACATTTTCTTTAACAATTACTACTGCTTTTTGTACACTCTGATGCTGACTCAGGACTGTTTCAATTTCTGACAACTCAATGCGGAATCCACGAATTTTTACTTGATTATCGATACGTCCTAAAAATTCAATATTACCGTCTGGTCGATACCGAGCTAAATCACCCGTCTGATAAAGTCGCGCTTTATTTTTATCACTAAAAGGATTGAGAATAAACTTTTCATTAGTTAATTCGGGACGATTAAAATAGCCTTGTGCCAATCCTTCACCACTTATATATAATTCGCCAGCAATTCCAATTGGTAAAGGTTGTAAATGTCTATCTAATATATAAATTTGAGTGTTAGCGATAGGGCGACCAATCGGCGGTTTTTCACTGAGAGATTTAATCTCGGCAACGGTTGACCAAACTGTTGCTTCAGTAGGGCCGTAAGCATTAAAAAACCGACGCTGGGAATTCCACCAACGTTTTACAATATCATCAGTACAGGATTCGCCTGCACAGATAATAGTTTGCAATGCCGGCAGTGATTCTGTAGGTAAGACTGCTAATACTGCTGGCGGAAGGGTGACGTGAGCAATAGCTTTTTCGCGCAATAAATTGAGCAAAGGTTGTCCGGGTAGAAGGGATTCTTTGTTTGCTAAATAAAGAGTTGCTCCTGTTTGCAGTGCCATGACAATCTCAAAAATTGAGGCATCGAAACTTAATGATGCGAATTGCAGAATGTGGTTACTCGGTTGTATGTTGAAAACCTCAATCTGAGCTTTTGCTAAATTAGACAATCCTTGATGCTGGAGCAAAACGCCTTTAGGTTTTCCTGTTGAGCCAGAGGTGTAGATAACATAAGCTAGGTTATCAGATTTTACACAACTGGTTGGGTTGTCTTGGCTGTGTTGTGTAATAGTTGCCCAATCTTTATCTATGCAAATAATTGGATTTGAGAAGTCTTCAAAATGCAATATCAACTTTTCTTGTGTCAGCAATACTGAAACTTGTGCATCTTTTAGGATGAAGTCAAGACGCTCTTGAGGTAGGCTCGGATCTAAAGGAAGGTATGCCCCTCCAGCTTTGAGGATGCCTAATAGTGCAATTATCATTTCTGGCGATCGCTCTACGCAAATACCTACTAAAACGTCAGGGACTACCCCCAATTTTTTCAGATAATGTGCAAGTTGGTTGCTGCGTATATTTAACTCTTTGTAGCTAAGTTCTTCATCGTCAAAGACTAGTGCGTTCGCGGAGCCTGCGTTTAACGCAATCGCATCGGGAGTTTCCTGCACTTGTGCTTCAAATAACTGATGAAAACACTTGTTCTCTGGATAGTCTCGTTTAGTGTCATTCCAATCAATTAATAACTCTTGTCGTTCTTGCCCAGTAAGCAAAGACAAATCTGAAATCCGCTGTTCTGGATTGGCAACAATGCTTTCTAGCAGCGTTTGGAAATGTCCCAGCATTCGCGTAATGGTTTTGTCATCAAATAAATCGGTGCTATAAACCATTTGTCCTTTCAAACTTTCCAAGTCTTGCCACAAATGGAATTCTAAATCAAGTTTTGCAGTTTTACTATCGAATTCAAATAGCGAAAGCGTTAACCCAGATAACTCTAGAGTTTCGATAGGAGTGTTTTGTAGGCTAAATACAACCTGAAAAAAAGGATGATAGCTCAAATCTCGCTCTGGGTGAAGTTCCTCCACCAACTTTTCAAAAGGCAAGTCCTGATGACTGTATGCTTCTAAAGTTATCTCTCGCACTCGATTCAACAATTCTTTAAACGTCACCTTGCCTGAGAAATCTGTACGTAACACCAAACTATTGACAAAAAAACCAATTAATCCTTCTAGTTCGCTACGATTGCGATTAGCAATCGGTGAACCAACTGCAATATCCTCTTGCTGCGTGTAGCGATAGAGCAAAGTCTGAAACGCTGCCAGCATTGTCATGAACAAGGTAACGCCTTCTTGGTAACTCAGTGCCTCTAGCGCTTGAGTTAAGGTGTGTGGTAGCTCTAAAAATTGTTTTGCACCCCTGTAGCTAGGAACTGCTGGTCTTAGTCGGTCGGTGGGGAGATTCAATACCGAAATCCCGTTTAATTGCTTTTGCCAATAAACTAACTGGCTTTGTAGAGGCGAGATGCCGTTTGCAGCCACTCCTTGTAGCCACTCCCGTTGCCATTGAGCGAAATCTGCATATTGAATAGGTAGTTCTGGTAGGAGCGTAGATACGGAGTAGCTAGTCGTCAGACATCGCTTATCCCCTGCCAAGGCTTTGTATAATACCCCCAATTCTTTAATTAGCACTCCAATTGACCAGCCATCGGCAACTATATGATGTAGATTTAGCAGCAGCAGATATTCTGCTTCATCCAGTTGCAGCAGCTTTACTCGCAGTAATGGCCCAGTGGTTAGATTGAAAGGATGTTGAGTCTCTTGGGTTACGATTTGCTGCATTCGTGTGCCGCGTTCTGATCTGTCGAAATTGCGTAGGTCTATTAAGGGAAGAGGTATGGTTAAGCTAGGTGAAATCGCCTGTACTGGTTGCTGCTCTACCATAACAAACTTAGTACGTAACGTTTCGTGACGACGTACAATTTCGTTGAATGTCTGCTTTAAGGCGGCGAAGTTAAGGGAACCTGTCAGGTGAAGTGCTGTTGAGACGTTGTAAAATGGATTCCCCGGTGCTAACTGGTCGAGAAACCACAATCGCTGCTGGGCGAAAGAAGTGGGAAAAACGAAAACCTCTGCTTCCTCAGAAAAATTAAGTTCTTCATCATCTGTGAGACTACTGTAAATATACTGGCTCATAAGTGAATTGCAAACAGTTGTGGTGGAATTTGTGGAAACTTTTTCTCAGGTCATCTTGTTGTCAATGCTTCGATAAGAGTTTAGCTTTGAAGAACTAATGACCTTATAGATTGAGCTTTCTACTCCTTTTGCTCAAACCCAATTTTTAACCAAGTAGTATTGGGAAGTGAATTACCTCCCACTTCCGACTTATGAATGCTGTACAATGCCGTTGAAGATGGCCGAAGTTAGAGAGCTTTTCACCCAGACATTTTGATTGTGATAAAAATCACCACGCTGTTCTAGTGTAAACCCACCCAGCAATAATCCCAACCATACTTCTACCATCGGCATTTTTAATCCACCTTGGAGTTGAGTTAAAGAAATTTCACCTTTGACATTTATCAGATGGTTAGCGATCGCGCTCTGCCATTTTTGGACATCTTCATCTGATGCCAAATTGCGGACATCTTCTAAAGTTGTTACCTCATCAAGCATTGCCAAAACATTTGCTTTTTCAACAGGTGCTGCTACAGAATCACCCAACTCAGTAGGAGATGAAAATTGGTGTGGGCCATGTGGTTTAAAGGTTTGTGGTGTTTGCGGTTCAATCAAATCATCTAAATCTAGGTGCATTGTTGTCCGCACTAGACCAGCAAAGAGATCGGTGCTAACAATTGGCCCCTTTGGGTTATTGCGATCGCGGGTATCTTGCAACAGCACTTCGGCACGAGACTTGAGAATATCCGCAATTTGATTGAAGGCAAGCGCTGCGGTTGATAACTGTGCCTCCAAGGGTAGTTTTTCTAGCTCGGTATCTAAACATTCCCACATCGGTGCTAGTGTTGATGTCGTTGGAGATTCGGACAACTCATCAAGCAGATCCCAAATTGTTAATTGGCGGTATGTGGTCATCTCTAGGATTCTGGATGTAACGGGCAGGGTCGCACTGGGCAGTAGCTTGAGCTAATCTCAAACATATCCTTATATTGATATAGTGAAACACTGTATTGTTTTGCAAAAGCCTGCAACACCTGATCTGTATAGGTGCGGATCTTGCCAGCCGTTAGCCCAAAACAGTGAATTGGTTCTAAGCGGCAAACAGGTTTTTGCCCCAGCCAGAGTTCTGCCGACATAGCGTGCAATGGCTTATCCCCTGGTTCTTTATACAAATACAACACTGCAAAATATGTTGCTGGTGGTTCGACTGTTACTGAATCAATTTCTGCTGAATTATTCTGCGAACGGTGGCGGTAAAACGAACGGCGATTATGACAGACTTTGGGATTCCAACATCCATCCCCTGCTGTTCCATGTAAAACTTTGGCTTGAGTTGTTGGTAGTTTAGAACATAGCTGACACTTGGGATCGAGTGGCTTGGGCATACCTTATTCCACTTCTTCATTCCACTTCTTCGCCAATCGCGCGATAGTAAGCAGCGATGCCTACGGCGGTAAACTACGCAGCTTCTTGCTCACTGCGAAGGGTATAGCGCCGAAACGCTTTCTCGCTTTGATGTCCCGTTAGCTTACGGGCATGGCTGGGGTCAACTCCCAATAGCAATAAGTCAGTGGCATAGGTGTGGCGAAAGGAGTGAGGGTGCAAATCCTCAATGTGAGCTATTTCACCAATTTTTTCCACCGCGAAGTAAATGCCGTGATAACTTAAGCGTTCACCTTTGTATGAAGCATGGTGGGAAATCATCAGTGGACTAAGGCTGTTTAACACCTCACTCCTTTCTTCTCGCGATCGCAAATACTCTGCTAAAACTTCCCGGCTCTCTTTTCGCAGTGGAACTAAGCGTGGTTCATTGGTTTTGGTGTCTGGTAAAAACAGCAGCTTGCCATCAAATGAGCCAACATTTAGCTGTACAACTTCCCCAGCCCGGAGTCCATGACTGAGAATGTGAACCAGTGCTGTATCCCGTTGCTTTGTTTCTCCCAATAATTCCAACGCTGACCAAACCTGTTCCATCTGTTCTGGAGTTAAACTCTGGGCTGGTGGCAACGGCACTTTTTCCAGTTTTATCCCCAGTGTGGGATTAGTAGCAATAATTTCAGGATACGTATAGCACATCCATTTGAAAAAGCTTTTGAGTGCCGCAATTCCCGCATTAATGCTGCTTTTTGAAAGCGGTTTACCAACATCAGTCCGTATTTCATCACGGAGATATTCTTTATATAGCGCAAGATGACGTGGACGCAGTTCATGATAGTGCAGCTCACTCCAAGCCAAAAATCGCTTCAGTTCACGTTCGTAAAGCTTGCGGCTGTTTAGTGCTAGGTTATTGCTGCGTAAAAATTCTAGCACCTTTACCCACCGGATATCGGTTGGTGGTCTTCTAGTTTCTCCTGGCTGTGTGAAATGTAGAGCTTCACGATCAAGGGGAATGAGTTTGATCTCAGGTAAAGAATCTGCGCTGTAGTTCATCCAGTTATATGTAAATTATTTAGTAAGTATTAAGTAACCCTTATCTTTTATCCGACATAAACTACGATTAATACCACTTGCCTTGATATACAACACTTTCACCAACATGCGATCGCGGGGTGCATGTTGGCAACGGAATATAATATTGCGTTGCCGATAAATTTTGTTTGTCTTGGTATCGCCTTTGATGCGTCATCCAAGCGATAACCATTTACAGGGTGCTAACTTCCAGTTATAGTTAGCCGTAAGTTATTATAGGCACAATGCAACTATAACTTTGACTTGGTGTAAAGATAGTTTACAAAAGTTGCTCAGGCGGTTGCCTTAGTCTATGGAAATAAAAAAGTTTAACAATTTCTGTTAAGTGCTTTACCCCGCTCCAAGCATCCGTCCATAAATCGTTTGAAAGAGCCTCTACGCCGCACCCACGGTACACGCTACTTTAATTACTAGAGCGATCGCCACTGGCTCATGACGGTTACGCCATCGCTCTTAGGCTCTTCAAAGATTTCTGGTCTTATTTCCCGGCAACTCTATTATTATCGAGTCATCAGTAATGGGGAGTATATTTTCCAGTGTTGTAGAGTTTCTTGTTCTTGACTAATAAATTTCGTCTTCTTCACCTACCCAATCTTCATCCCAGAGAAGTTCATTGTAAACCTTAGTAGCTTGAGATATTTTTAGGTTGTGAGCTGCTGTCACACAATTTCTTGGTTGCCAGCCAATGAGGGCGTATCTTCGGTGTAAATATCTGACAGCATTTTTGCAGTCATTAATTACTGGAATATCCTCAAAGATGTATTTTCGCAATTGGACTCCTAAACGAATTGCCTCCATTTCATAATTGTGAAAGTAGGGTTCTTCAACATCAGGTGTAGAAATCAGTAATCCTCTTACCCAGGCATGATTTTTATAGATAGCCTTCGCTACAACTAAATTGACTTGTTTTGGTGTCCAGTTGCTCCGAAGTAAAAAGTTATCTATTGCTGATTGATCGTCTAAATCTATATCTACATTAGATTCTGAAAGTATTTCCGAGACATCTGTATTTTCTAAGAACAGTTCGTACCACTCTTGAAAAGTTTCGGGACTAAATAGTTTTCTGGCTTCTTCAAATGAAATTTTCTCCCATCCTGCATCTGTAACTATTTCGTTACCAGTCCTTGTAATGAACAGATTCTTTTCTTCTAGCATCCAAGGGAAGGATGTCTTGTGATGTCTTCTCTTTCGTTTACCCATTCAACTACCTGATGCCATTGCGATGTCTGCGATGAGTCGCCTAAGCGTCTATGCATTCAATTTTAGTGCTATTGTTAATTATCTTTTAGGCTTCTTTATCAAAAGAAAACTTCTGTTTGTGACAATGCGTACACACAATAGCAACGTATTTTTTTCACCTATCTTTACTAGGTTTTTACCCGCAGAAATCATCAACGCGGATATCATTACCCGCAGAAATCATCAACGCGGATATCACGCCAAATATCAGAAATCTGCCAGCCTGATTTGCCCACCGATTGCACTGGAGGATTGTCAAGGAATGGAACATAGTCAGGAACTTTAGGCTCTGAAATTGCTACTGGTTTCTCCTCAACCTCAACCACAGGGGCAGTAGAATTGACAGTATTAGCTTCAAGAAGTTGGTCTTCAGCCTCCTCGATTAATTTCATCTGTCTCAGGGTAAGCTTGTCAGATTTTTTGATGATCTTCTTAGTATCTATATCATTAGAAGTTTTCATTGGCTGTTCCCTTAAAGGCATTGGCTTAAAATTTGGATCAGAAAATTTGGGAGAAGATGAGTATTAATAATTGCACGGAATTAATAAGGTACACCAAATCGATGGGAAATACGAGTCCCTTGCAGAAGAATTTATTAATTGTGTACAAATCTGTTTTCGGGTAGATGTCCCAGCATAATCTGTTGCACAGATGCAAGTATTAAGCGATCGCTTCTCGATCATGACTGTAACTCAAGATTATTTTGCGGTTTTGACTCCTAATAAGCAGATAATAGATGGTTGAGAGTTCTCGCTGTAGAAGCCTTGCCACGGGCGGCTAAACCAACAAAAAGACCTTATTTAATCGTTTGGTTTAATGAAATCAGCGAACTCCCCCGGAGCAAAGATTTCTTTGGCGAAAGCGAAGGCGACGGCGACGAAGACGACGGCGAAAGCTCCGTCGAAGGCGAAAGCGAAGGCGACGACGACGGCGACGGCGAAGGCGACGGTGAAGGCGACGGTGAAGGCTGAGTTTAATCCTTGGCGAAGGATTACTATAAATAAAACAATCACTACTATTAAGGCAGTCCAGCCTGCAATCTGATTTTCTAGACTTGAACTGTCAAATACCAAAGCTGTCAATACTTCAGTAGAGGCTAAGAAAAATCCTGAAATTCCAGATAGCACGCAAGAAATACAAACTAAAAAAATAGCCCAACGCTTTTGCAGCCCAGCAGTAGCATGGCTAAAGTTTGCGTTCCTCAAATTAGCTCCACTAAAATTAGTACTCCGAATATCAGCGTAACTAAAATTTGCCCCCTCAAGGTTTTGTCCTTTGAAAGAACGACCTCTAAGATTTTGACAGGAGTTGTCCTGGTGCATGGTTGGTACTGGATGTCAATTTACTTTTGCTACAGTCATACCAATATTGATTCCATAATTTCAACGTTTGAAAGCGCTTTTATTTTTATATTGGCTCCAACAAGAGGTAGATGCGCGAACAATTCTTTTTTGTCCAAAGTTCAAAAAATACTCTTGTGTATAGGTTTTTATCGGGAAGTTAGCCATGTTTCAAATATCACGCGGACTGCGTTCTGCTTTGAGAATTCTAGTTGGTCTAATTTGGATTTTTTCAGCGTTTTGCTTTTTACTATTGACTCGCATACCAGTGCTGCTTCCTTGGTTGGCTGTTCTGCCTGACTGGTTGGCTAGGATTGCTATATCCTTTGTGGTTAGTCCAGGGTTTATAATTCTAAGCTGCATTCTCGTTGCGTTGAGCAGTTTATTACTTTGGCATCGATTTTCTAATAAATGGGCAACTATCTTTGCAATCCTTATCCCATTCCTACTCTTCATTGGAACTGTTCTATTTGGTGATATCGATACTCAGGGAACACAACGATACGTCACTGATGCAGCTCAACGCGGCGATGTGAGGAGTACTCGTGAACAGATATTAATTCGGGGTGGATCGCTTAATCAAGTAAGGGCATTGATTTATGTGGGGACAGATGTAAATGTGCGCGATCCACAAGGGCGTTCTGCGCTTTACTGGGCTGGATGGGCTGGAGGAAAGCCAAAAGTTAAGCTACTGCTTCAAGCAGGGGCTAAACCTGATGGAAGGGCACTGGTAAATGCTGCCTTTTGGGGAAGCTTAGATGCCATCAAACTAATGTTTGAAGCGACCCCTGATGATGGAAAAGCGCTGGTAACAGAGGTGGGCAATCAAGCGCTGGAGGCAAATAAGACCCACACGAGTGCAAGTGCTTCAGATCGGGCACAAATTGCTCAGATGTTAATAGCACGAGGAGCAAAGTCGAATGACCAGAAGTAACAGAGGCAAGTGTTCTCTTTAGATTTTCTTTACAAATCAGCGCTCCCTAATAAGTAGCAATTAGCGTTGCTTAAAGCCAATCTTGAGCCAGTAAATTAGTACAATTTTTGAATACTGGAGTTTTCATTTTTGAAAAAGCATTTGAGCCAAAGTCTACCTATAGCACCAAGCCGGAAACTGAAAATTACGATACTAACAGTAGGTTCAAGGGGAGACTTGCAACCCTATTGTGCCTTGGCTATTGGCTTGAAACGTGCGGGGCATGAAGTAACGGTTGCAACGCATGAGAACTTTGCATCTTTTGTGAGGAAGTTCGATTTAAAGTTTGCAGCGATCGCTGGCAATATGGAAGAGTTTCTGCAATCCAAGCAAGGGCAACGATTGATTGCGGGAGAAAAGTTGAAAAAAGAAGAAGGAGATAAGCTTTTACTTCAACAGTTGGAATCAGCTTGGAGTGCGTGTCAGGGAAGTGAGGTAATTATCTACACGCCGTTAGCTACCTTTGGATATCACATTGCAGAGAAATTAGGCGTACCTTGCTTTTTTGCATCAGTTCTGCCGTTGACTCCCACAGGGATGTTTGGGTTTTTGAAATTTGCTCAAACAACTAAAAACCCGCTAAAGAAAGCGATCAACTATGGCAGCTACTTGCTAGTAGAGTTTTTGCACTGGCAAAGATATCGTCAACTGCTCAATCACTTCAGAACAGAGACTTTGAAATTGCCGCCTCTACCATATTTCGGCAGACGCTTCAGACAGAAAACTCCGGCAAATGTATCACGAATCCCTGTATTGTATGGATTTAGTTCGCACGTCATCCCAAGACCCCGTGACTGGCCTGCATGGGTGTATGTAACTGGTTTTTGGTTTATTGAGCAAGCCTCCGAATACGAGCCACCTATCGAACTAGAGGATTTTCTTGGGCGAAAGCAATTACCTTTGTGTTTTGGGTTCGGCAGCATGACGATGCCCAATCCCGAATATCTCACACATTACATCGTAGAAGCCTTAAAGAAAACACATCAAGGCGGGATTATATTGTCAGGCTGGGGCGACGTTGGAAGAACGGTGAATATAAAAGATTCGCTACGAGTGTTTGCGATCAAGGAAGTTCCGCATGATTGGTTATTTCCTCAAGTGCCAGCAGTAGTACATCACGGAGGAGCTAGTACAACGGCGGCAGTGTTACGTGCAGGGACACCATCAATTACTGTACCCTTTTTTGCAGATCAGCCAGTTTGGGGTGAAAAGCTAACTCGGTTGGGAGTCAGCCCACAACCGATACCGTACAAGGAAGTGTCAGATAAAACTTTAGCAGCAGCGATTGAAATCGTACTGGGCGATGAGGTGATGCGAAAGAAAGCACAAGAGTTAGGTGAGAAAATCAGGGCTGAGGATGGTGTGGCGAATGCAGTTGAAGCATTTCATCGGCATTTGGGGT
>NZ_NOLK01000110.1:0-26677 GCF_002245985.1 Nostoc sp. 'Peltigera membranacea cyanobiont' 232 | reverse complement strand
GCGTTCATAAGTTTCCGTAATTTTCCGCCGCAAATCTATGGAGTATGCTTTCATTGGTGACAAATTTTACTTATTTAATCTCTATAGTACATTTAATTGTCTCTCACTCAAGTGAAAACCGCTATATTAAGGCTATTTATAAAGAACGTAGCAAAACCGAATCTGTTCAATTTCTCCTCAAAGAAATTAAAGATTTGCCGATTACAGAAGAGTTAAAACTTAAACTGAAAAGTGAACTTAGCCCAGAGTTAAATACTAATGCCCAAGAAGTAGAGATTCCGAAAACAGTCTAAATTGTTGAGAAATGATTTTGATGGCTAGTTGTTACATAATGTCAGCCACTCTAAAGAGCCGTTGCACGAACGCCTAAAATGAAAGCTTTGTGGGACAGTAGTTTTACTTTTTTAACTTCATCGATAATCTATGAAGTGGAAAAAGTATTTGGTAAAAAGCTAGAGGGTGTTTGAAGAGTCGGATAAGTTGTAAAAGTTCATGTAGTGGATTATGGAATGTCATTGCCCGAACAAAAGATCAGAGACGTTTATTTACCTTGCCATCAACTGTATTATGGTGAGGCTACTGGCTTAACATTTGACTTCTAAAAACTTTTCCAACACCCTGTTAGATCCCTAGCAAATAAAGATTATAAAAGGATGAGTTTTGATCCTTTTAAAGCAAATTGCAAACTGTTTGTAATGTTTAATTCTGGAGAGTTACACATATATGATAATTAGGAAGCTAAGTGAAATAGTGGATACAGAAAGAGACATTGCCTGGGGAAACGGTCAGAGCCGCAGGTTCCTTCTTGAAACAGATGGAATGGGCTACTCAATTACTGACACGATCATAGAAGCAGGCACTGAATCACTTTTGGAATACAAAAATCACATGGAAACTTGCTACTGTCTTGAAGGAGAGGGGGAAGTAGAAGCAAATGGTGTTGTATATTCAATTCAACCTGGCACGATGTATGCCCTTGATAAGCATGATAAACATTATTTAAGAGCAAAAAGTCGCCTGAGATTAATATGCGTATTTAATCCCCCTTTGAAAGGGAATGAAGCCCACAATCTTACAAATAGCAAAAGTTCTTGTTACAACAGATAGCTTAATTAATTCGAGAGTGTTAGAACCTGGACTTCACCTGTAGGTATCATCAATTAATCAACATAGCTTTCGCTTAGTCTTCCGCTCCGACTTTATACAGCTTAGTCTAGTTCTGTATAGGTCTTTCGGAGCGGTTTCAAAGTGCTTGTCACACCAAAAAAGTTACATAAACCAATATTTTTTTAAAAATTAACAATTTCAATAGATAAAGATATGGAAAGGCAAATTATTTCTTCTAGTTTAGATAAAGAGAGTTTTTCCATATCTTTTGAACAAGAACGCATCTGGTTACTTGAACAATTTTCACCCGATAATTCGCCTTATAATATACGGGGAGCAATCCAAATTACAGGGTTACTTAATTTAGATATACTAAAACAAAGCATCAATGAAATTGTCAGTCGTCATGAAATCTTAAGAACTACTTTTCATCTCATTGACGGGCAACTTCGGCAGATAATTAGTTCACCTTTTAAAATTGAGTTGCCAGTAATATATCTGCAAAAATTAAGCACAACCGAACGAGAACAGGAAGTTCAGAGATTGGCGGATCAAATTGTCCTTTCTCCTTTCAACTATTGTTCTGGGCCTCTGTGGAGAGTGTGTTGGGTGATTTTAGAGGAAACTCAGCACATTCTGGTGTTAAGTATGCACAATATTATATGTGATGGCGATCGCTCTCTTAACATCTTCTTTCAAGAATTAGCAGCACTCTATCAAGCTTTCTCATCTGGTAAAGAGTCTGGACTGTTTGAATTACCCATACAGTATAAAGAATACGCTCTCTATCAGCGCCAACAACTACAAGGAGAGATTCTAGAAACTCAACTAAGCTACTGGAAACAACAACTTGGGGATAATCCGCCTGTATTGCAACTGCCCACAGACCGCCCAAAGCCAGCCGTTAGAAACTTTGCAGGCGTAAGTCAAGAGTTGAAGCTACCTCAAAATCTCAGTGGACAACTCAAGCTTCTCAGTCAGCAGCAGGGAGTAACCCTGTTTGCGCTCCTACTTGCAGCATTCAAAACATTACTTTACCGCTACACCAAACAAGAAGATATTATAGTTGGTTCGCCTGCATCAGGTCGCAATCTCGCTGATACTCAGGAATTAATTGGGTACTTTGGCAATCCCTTGGTATTGCGAACTGATCTGTCGGGTAATCCCACCTTCCTGCAATTATTGTCTCGTGTGGCTGTTGTCATATCCCAGGCTGACAAGCACCAAGATTACCCCTTTCAAAAGTTAGTCGAGGAGTTAAAAGTAGAGCGGGATTTAGCTCTAAGCCTGCTATTTCAGGTATTGTTTGTCATGCGCGATGACGTAATGCCAACCCTAGAATTACCTTGCTTCGCCCTAACTCCTATAAATTTAGAAACCAAAGTAGTACCGTTAGATTTATCTATATCTATCAGAGACACAAATTCAGGATTAGTTTGGACTTGGGAATATAATACCGACTTATTTGAAGACTCTACAATAACCAGTATTTTTAAACATTTTCAGAATCTGCTCGAAAGTATTGTTGCTAATCCAGAGGGACGTATTGGTTCTTTGCTACTGTTGACCCCAGGAGAACGCCATCAAATGCTCTCGGAGTGGAATAACACAAAAACAGAATACGCCCAAACCTGTATCCATAAATTAGTTGAAACTCAAGTAGAAAAAAATCCTGCTGCTGTTGCTGTAGCTTGGGAAAATCAACAATTAACTTATAGAGAACTTAATGACCGTGCCAATCAATTAGCGCATTATCTACAAAAACTGGGAGTACAACCAGAAGGGTTAGTTGGTATCTGCATAGAGCGATCGCCACAGATGATGGTTGCTATCTTAGGCGTTCTGAAAGCAGGTGGTGCTTGTGTACCACTAGACCCCGCATATCCCAAAGAACGTATTTCATATATGTTGTCTGATGTCAACTTGCAAGTTCTGTTAACGACCGAAACATTGCTTTTGGCATCATCACCAATAGCCGAGATAGCGAAAAATCAAGAAATAGTTTGCTTGGACTCTGACTGGGAAATTATTTCTCAACAGAGTGATGAAAATCCAGTTAGTTCAGTCAAGCCAAACAACTTAGCTTATATCATTTACACCTCCGGTTCTACAGGAAAGCCCAAGGGTGTGATGATGGAACACCTCGCTCTGGCTAATTTAATTGACTGGCATCTTCAAAGTAGAACCAAAGGAGTTACTACTTTACAATTTGCTCCCCTGAGCTTTGATATCTCGTTCCATGAAATCTTTTCCACTTGGTGTTCTCTGGGGACGCTGGTATTGATTTCAGAAGAAGTGCGGCGTAATCCCGCAGCTTTATTAAATATGATCATTGAAAGAAGGATAGAAAAACTCTATCTTCCCTTTGTTGCCTTGCAGCAGTTGGCAGAAGTGATTGACGATCGCACAATTCCCACCAGCGTGCGTGAAGTGATGACTGCTGGGGAACAGTTGCAGATAACACCTAAAATTGCCAACTTCTTCAAGCAAACAGGTGCTACTCTCCACAATCATTACGGTGCAACCGAGTGTCAAGATGTCACAACTTTTACCTTAACAGGGGACGCGAACAATTGGTCGGTACTTCCTCCCATTGGTCGTCCTATCAACAATATTCAGACTTATATATTAGATGAGTTTTATCAGCCTCTTCCTATAGGAGTTGCCGGTGAATTATATATCGGCGGTGATGGGATTGCTAGAGGTTATTTCAATCGCCCTCCTTTAACTCAAGAAAAATTTATTCCTAATCCCTTTGGTGCTGGGAGTCTTTATAAAACAGGGGATTTAGCTCGTTATTTAAGAGATACGAAGATCGAACACTTGGGGAGAAGCGATCGCCAAGTCAAAATTCGCGGTTTCCGCATCGAGTTGGGTGAAATTGAGGGATTATTAGCCAAACATCCAACGGTTCGAGAAAACGCAGTTATTGCTAGAGAAGATATTCCCGGTAACAAAAAATTAATCGCTTATGTAGTTCCGGTGGCGGAACAGGGAACCAGTCAGAACGAGCAGGCGTTACGCAGTTATTTAAAAGAAAACTTGCCTGAGTACATGGTGCCAACAACGATTGTCATGCTCGATACAATGCCTCTGACACCAAGCGGGAAAATAGATCGGCGTGCGCTGCCTCTACCCGACAAGTCTCGTCCAGAATTAGAGGGGCTATTAGTTATGCCCCAATCAGACAGCGAAAAACTGATTGCCCAAGTATGGATGGAACTACTGGGGATAGAGTCAGTAGGAATTCATGATAATTTCTTCGAGTTGGGTGGTAATTCCTTACTCTTGATTCAGGCTCATAGAAAATTAATTGAAATCTTTGGAGCGGCGCTGCCAGCTGTAACACTGTTTCAATACCCGAATATATATGCTTTAGCCCAACACTTAAGTCAGACGCAAGCAGAAAAACCAACTGTCAAACGTCAGAAAACGCATCAGCGCTCCGATATAGCCATCATCGGTATATCCGGCCGTTTTCCTGGAGCAGAGAATATTGATGCTTTTTGGCAAAATCTTCGAGATGGGGTAGAGTCAATTTCCTTATTTTCTGATGAGGAAATCGAGATTCACGATCGCAGCTTGTTAAATCAACCTAATTATGTAAAAGTAGGCGCTACTTTACCAAATATAAAAGACTTTGATGCAGAGTTTTTTGGCTACAGCACCAGAGAAGCCGAAATCATCGACCCGCAACAACGTATTTTCTTAGAGTGTGCTTGGGAAGCGCTGGAAAATGCCGGTTACAATCCCAAAACTTATGAGGGATCGGTGGGGGTTTACGCGGGTTCGAGTTTGAGTACCTACTTAATCAACAATGTTTGTCCAAGCCTGGAGTTTTCTTCCCATCGTCCCTTCCTTAGCCATCGATTCTTTAGAGGTGCAAGAGAGTTTCAAGTAGAGCAGGGTAATGGGGGAGATCATTTGCCTATGCGCGTCTCTTACAAACTTCAGTTGACAGGGCCGAGCGTTAATGTGCAAACCACCTGTTCTACTTCACTGGTTGCGGTTCATTTGGCAATCCAAAGTTTGCACAATGGGGAATGTGACATGGCACTGGCGGGAGGTATTTCTATCTTCGTTCCCGATAAAGTGGGCTATCTTTACCATGAGGAAATGATTCTGTCTCCTGATGGACACTGTAGGGCTTTTGATGCTCAAGCTAAAGGAACGGTGTTCGGTAATGGCGGGGGAATTGTCGTCTTGAAGCGGTTGGATGAAGCGATCGCTTTAGGAGATAATATCTGTGCGGTAATCAAAGGATCAGCCATTAATAACGATGGGGCTTTGAAAGTCGGTTACACAGCGCCCAGTGTAGAAGGGCAGGCTGCGGTAATCTCCTCAGCACTTTCCTTGGCTGAAATTGATGCTAGTACAGTCAGTTATGTAGAAACCCACGGAACTGCAACACCTCTGGGAGATCCGATTGAAATTGCGGCACTTACCAAAGCTTTTGTTTCAAGCACAAATAGTCCGAAAAATGGCTTCTGCGCTATTGGCTCAGTTAAAACCAACGTCGGACATTTAGATGAAGCCGCTGGTATAGCGGGTTTGATTAAGACAGTCCTAGCGCTGAAACATCAATATATACCTCCCAGCCTGCACTTTAAACAGCCCAATCCCAACATTGACTTTGCCAATAGTCCGTTTTATGTCAATACAGAACTCAGCGAATGGAAAACAAATGGAATGCCTCGCCGCGCTGGAGTGAGTTCTTTCGGCATCGGCGGCACTAATTGTCATGTTGTATTGGAAGAAACACCTGAACAAGTCAAAATTGACGAGTCAATCGATCGCCCATTGCATATTTTGACGTTATCAGCAAAAACAGATCAGGCGCTTGAAGAATTAGCACAACGCTATATTAATTATCTCAACGCTGATAGCAATGCAGAGATAGCAGATATTTGTTTTACAGCCAATACAGGACGCGAACATTTTCAGCATCGGCTTGCAGTTGTTGGTGAATCTAAAAAGCAGTTGCTAGAGCAATTGATTAACCTGAACAAACCGAAGGCAGAAATATTCAATAAGGAAATTGCCTTTTTGTTTACAGGGCAAGGTTCCCAGTATGTAGGCATGGGTCGCCAACTTTACGAAACTGAGCCGACTTTCCGGCAAAACCTCGATCGCTGTGATGAAATTCTGCGATCGTATTTAGAAGTCCCCTTACTGGAAATATTATATAGCGACAGCGAACAAACTCATCCCCAATTAAATGAGACAGCATACACCCAACCCGCCCTTTTTGCCCTAGAGTATGCCTTAGCTCAGTTGTGGAAATCTTGGGGCATTAAACCTGATGTCGTTATGGGTCATAGTGTCGGCGAATATGTAGCTGCTACTATAGCTGGAGTCTTTAGCCTGGAAGACGGACTGAAATTAATCGCCCACAGGGGACGGCTGATGCAAGCGTTATCTCCTGATGGCGAGATGGTAGCGATATTAACAGATTTCCCACGGGCAAATGAGGCGTTGGCGAAGACCGCCGTAGGCATCGCACATATACTCAATTTGTTTCTATTGCCGCAATTAATGCTCAAAATAGTATCGTCATTTCTGGACAGCGAGAAGCAATCAGGGCTGTTTGTACCACTCTGGAAGCTGATGGCATCAAAACCAAGAAATTAAACGTTTCCCATGCTTTTCACTCGCCCTTAATGAAGCCGATGGTGGCAGATTTTGAACGGGTTGCACGAGAAGTAAGCTTTTCTTTCCCGCAGATTAAGCTGATTTCTAATGTTACTGGCAAAGAGGCAAAAGAGGAGATAGCAACTCCAGAATATTGGTGTCGTCATGTACTGGAGTCAGTGAGATTTGCGGGTGGGATGCAAACTCTGGAACAGCTTGGAGTCGAGGTGTTCATCGAAATCGGCCCCAAACCTGTTTTATTGGGAATGGGTCGTCAGTGCTACAGCGAACATCAGGGTTTATGGCTCCCTAGTTTACGTCCAGAACGAGAAGATTGGCAAGAGTTACTAACCAGTTTAGGACAGCTATATGTGCAGGGAGCGCCAATTGATTGGGTAGGATTTGACCGTAACTTTACTCGTCGTCGTGTTCCTCTGCCAACTTATCCCTTCCAACGACAGCGTTATTGGGTAGAAGCGTCCAACAACAATAGTATCCAAGCACTTTCCAGTGCCAGCCATCATCCCCTGCTGGGACAACAATTGTCCTTACCAGGAACAAAGCAAATTCATTTCCAGAGTCAAATCAGCAAAAACCAACCAGCTTGGCTAAAAGATCATCGCGTTTTTGAAAGTACGATTGTGCCGGGAATGGCTTACATAGAGATGGGTTTAGCTGCTCTGGCAACAGTTACGCAAACAGAAAATTTGATGCTCGAAGATTTTGTCATTCGCCAAGCATTAATTTTACCAGAAAACGGCGAACCAAAATTGGTGCAGTTGGTGTTAACTCTCCAAGAAACTCTCAGTATGATTTGATTGTGGCAGTGAATGTACTGCACGCCACCAGCGATTTGCAGCAAACAATGTACCATGTACGGCAATTATTGGCTCCAGGTGGAATGCTGCTGCTGATGGAAGATACTGCTCCTATGCGTTGGATGGATCTGACATTTGGGTTAACACCAGGGTGGTGGAAGTATAGCGATGAAGACTTGCGAGGCAATTACCTCTTGCTCCCTCCCTCTGGGTGGCGGAAACTGTTACGTAATTCTGGGTTTGCACAAGTTGAAACTATTTCGACCGAGCCACTGACAAGCCAGCCAGGATTTTCTCTTCCACATGAGACGGTGATTATAGCACGAGATGAAGCGGAACTTCCGAACAGTAAGCCGAAAAACTGGTTAATTTTAGCCGATACTCAAGGTACTGGTCAGCAATTAAGCGAAATCATGCGCCACAAAGGAGAAGTTTGTACTTTAGTCTTCCCAGGCAATGAATACGAGCAAGTAACCTCCACAGAGTTCAGGATAGATCCAGGTAATCCTGTCCATTTTCAGCAGGTGTTGCAAACTATACCCACTGTAGTTGGAGTGATCAATTTGTGGAGTTTAGATGCGCCGGAAAACCTGAGTGGAACTGACTTACAAGAGACTTCCCTAATTAGCTGTGGCAGTACTTTGCACTTAATCCAAGCGCTTATTAATCAATATACTGAGGCTCCTGGCATCTGGTTGGTAACTAGAGGAGCGCAAGCGGTGAACGGTCATCACGTACAGATGGTAGCTCAATCTCCTTTATGGGGTATGGGGAAAGTTATTGCTCTGGAACACCCCGAATTGAAGTGTGTACGGGTGGATTTAGACCCGCAAGCCACAGGAAATGAGGTGCAGACTTTATTTGAGGAAATTATTTCTTCTTTGTCAGCAAAAGACATTGAAGACCAAGTTGCTTTTCGTGATGAAACTCGCTATATAGCTAGACTAGTACACCATCGGCAGAGCCAAAAAACTTTAGATAAACTCACTTTACGTAGCGATCGCACCTATCTAATTACTGGTGGTTTAGGAGGACTAGGGTTACTGATAGCCCGCTTCTTGGTTGAACGTGGGGTAAAACATCTAGTGCTGCTAGGACGGAGTAAAGTTAAGCCAGCGATCGCCAATCAAATAAAACAACTTGAGCAAACTGGTGCTAGGCTGACAGTAGTTCAGGCAGATGTGTCTAACGTTGAGCAAGTAACGCAGGTATTGGCTGATATTGAACAGTCTTTGCCACCATTGCGCGGTATTATTCACGCGGCTGGCGTTTTAGATGACGGCGTACTCCTGCAACAGAATTGGCAGCGCTTCGATCGGGTTTTAGCGCCCAAAGTCCAAGGAGCTTGGAACTTACATACTTTAACCCAGAATCAGCCCTTAGACTTCTTTGTGTTGTTCTCCTCTACCGCGTCCTTGCTGGGTAACGCAGGTCAAGGGAATCACGCGGCGGCAAATGCTTTTCTTGATGCTTTAGCATCTTATCGGCGAATGCAGGGATTGCCGAGTTTGAGTATTAATTGGGGAGCTTGGGCTGAAGTAGGAGCAACGGCTCGATTGGGGCTAGTGGAGCAGTTAAGCCGAAAAGGAGAGGGAAGCATTGCTCCACAACAGGGATTGCAGGTTTTAGAGCAATTGTTGCTAAATCCACCCGTGCAAGTGGGAGTGATGCCTGTTAACTGGTCGCTTTACTTGGAAGGAGAATCGGCAAACTTGCAGTTCTTTGCAGATTTGGGTATGGAAATTCCAGGATTGCGCCACCAGTTAAGAGAAGGGGTGCAGGAGGAGAGCAAAGGAAAGTCGCTCCGCGACACCCTCATGTACACAACCGCAGCAGAGCGAACTCTGTTGTTAGAGACTTGCATTACAGAACTTGTCGCCAAGATTTTGGGATTTCCCGCCAGCAAGTTGGACATTGCAGAGTCAGTCACTAAATTGGGACTTGACTCATTAATGGCCATCGAACTGAGGAGTCGGCTCAATAACGAGACTGGGGTAAACTTGCCCGTCATGAAGATTATGCAGGGGCCGAGTATTTCGCAACTAGCAGAATTCGTACTTGAAGAATTAGCCGCGAAGATCGTGCTAGATGCAGCCCTATCCACTGAACTTGCTGAAGATATGGAGGAAATCGCTTTATGAACCTTAAACAATTTGTAGCTGAACTTGCCTTTCAGGGTGTGAAGTTGTCGGTTGAGGAAAACGAGTTGCGTGTTCGTGCGCCAAAAGGAGTATTAACGTCAACATCTCGTGACTTTCTGGCATCGCATAAGGCAGAACTTGTGTTGTTACTACAGAATAGCAACGGGAACGCTAGCGATCGCCATCTACCTCTTGTAAAAGTTGAGCGAACTCCGAATCTACCTCTGTCTTTTGCTCAAGAACGAATGTGGTTCTTGAGCCAGTTAGACCCAACTAACCCGTTCTACAATGAACCACTCCCTCTGCGAATTCATGGTTCGGTAAACGTCTTGGCGCTAGAGTACAGCCTCAACAAAATTATTCAACGCCACGAAGTTTTACGTACCAACTTTGCCACTGTTGACGGGCAATCAATTCAGATAATTGCTGAAAGCTTGACAGTGAAAGTACCTGTAGTAGATTTGCAACATCTACCTGAAAGCGACAGAGAAACATCCTGCCAACAATTAGCAATCCAAGAAGTCCAGCAACCCTTTGACTTGGCTAGCTCTGCTTTAATTCGAGCCACTTTGTTTAAGCTAACGGAAGTAGAATACGTTTTAGTATTCACAATGCACCATATCATTTTCGATGGTTGGTCATGGGGCATATTTTTACCGGAGTTAGCAACTTTTTACTCAGCCTTTGACAATGACTTGTTCCCAGAGCTACCCAAATTACCGATTCAGTATGCAGACTTTGCTGTTTGGCAACGGCAGTGGTGGCAAAAAGAGGAACTTAAATCCCAACTCGCTTATTGGAAGGAGCAATTACAAGGCGCACCAGCTTTATTGGAACTGCCAACTGACCGAGTTCGACCAAAAACTCAAACCTTCCGGGGATCTCATCATCAAGTTGCACTCTCAAAAGAGCTAAATTCGGCGCTATTGAGTTTCAGCCAGCAACATGGAGTCACCCCGTTTATGACGCTCTTGGCAGCGTTTAAAACGTTATTGTACCGTTATACAGGACAAACAGATATCTGTGTAGGCACTGTAACCGCTAACCGCGATCGCCCCGAAATTGCATCATTGATTGGATTCTTTGTCAATACCCTAGTTCTGCGGACTGATATTTCCGGTGAGCCAACTTTTGAGGATGTACTTTCCAGAGTCAAGGAAGTAACGCTCTTAGCTTATGCCCATCAAGATGTACCCTTTGAGAAGTTAGTAGAAGAATTGCAACCAGTGCGTGATTTAAGCTACACACCACTGGTGCAAGTAATGTTGACGCTTTACAATCAGCAAATGCCCCAGATAGAGCTAGAAGGCTCAACGGTGAGTCATATAGCTATAGAAACTGCCACCGCGAAGTTTGATTTAACTTTATCTTTTGAGAACACCGCCACTGGACTCGTCGGGGTATGGGAATATAATACTGACTTATTTGATGCTAGTGCGATCGCCAGAATGGCAGAACATTTCAACATCCTACTGGCAGGAATTATTGCAAATCCCCAGCAAAAAATATCTTTATTACCGATTTTGAGTGTAGCCCAACGGCAGCAGTTGCTAGTTGACTGGAACAACACTAAACTTAATTATCCACAGTATGCTGGTGTCCACAAACTGTTTGAAGCACAGGTAGGAAAAACCCCGGATGCGGTGGCAGTAGTATTTGAGGACGAACAACTCACCTACAATGAGTTGAACATTAAAGCCAACAAAATTGCCCATCATCTTCAGTCATTGGGTGTGAAACCAGATGTATTAGTTGGGTTGTGTGTAGAGCGATCGCTTTTAATGGTAATCGGACTGTTGGCAATTCTCAAAGCAGGTGGCGCTTACGTACCCCTTGACCCAGAATATCCTCAAGACCGTTTGAGCTTTATACTAGAGGATACTCAAGTTCCGGTACTGCTCACCCAACAGAATTTAATTGAGCAAATACCCCCAAATCAAGCAAAAGTCGTCTTTTTAGATCAAGTCTGGTCAGAAATTCACGAAAACAGCCAGAATAACGTTACCAGTGGAGTGACGGCTTCTAATCTAGCGAATGTGATTTACACGAGCGGTTCCACAGGTCAACCCAAGGGTGTAATGGTTGAGCATAAAGGATTAGTTAACTTAGCTCAAGCTCAAATTCAAACTTTTAGCTTCAATTCCTCAAGTAGCCTTCTCCAGTTTGCCTCCCTCAGTTTTGATGCTTCTATTTGGGAAATGATCCTGACTTTAGGATCTGGGGCAACATTACACCTGGGAACAAAAGAATCCATAATGCCTGGTGCGCCGTTAATTGAGCGACTACGCGACTATGGCATTACTCATATTGTCCTACCACCATCAGCCCTAGCAGTCCTACCAAGTGAAGAACTAACAGCCCTGCAAACAATCATTGTCGGCGGCGAAGCTTGTTCTGCTGAACTGGTAAAAAAATGGTCTGTTGGGAGAAACTTCTTCAACGCTTATGGCCCGACAGAAGCCAGTGTCTGTACCACAGTAGCAAAATGCACTGTGGAGGACGATAAAGTTACCATTGGTCATCCAATTGACAACGCGCAAGTCTACATTTTAGATTCGCAATTACAGCCAGTGCCGATTGGTGTGCCAGGAGAACTGCACATTAGTGGTGCAGGATTGGCAAGAGGCTATCTCAACCGACCCGATTTAACCCAAGAGAAATTTATTCCTAATCCGTTTGATGATAGCGCAGCGTTAGCGAGTCCGCGAGGGTCGGCAGGAGAGAATAAATTATATAAAACGGGGGATTTAGTACGCTATTTACCGAATGGTAGTATCGAATACTTAGGACGTATTGATAACCAAGTAAAAATCCGGGGCTTTCGTATTGAATTGGGCGAAATTGAAGCCGTTTTGAGCCAACACCCATCAGTTCATTCAGCTATTGTCACAGCCAGAGTAGACACCCCAGGGGAGCAACGCTTAGTCGCCTACATCGTGCCACAAGAAGATTATGTACCCACAATCAGCGAGTTGCGACAATTTCTGAAAGCAAAGCTGCCTCCTTACATGGTGCCAAATGCGATCGCTATTTTGGAATCCCTACCTCTAACGTCCAACGGCAAGGTAGACCGCCGTGCCTTACCAGCGCCAGAGTTAGATCCCGATTTGTTAGACCAATTTGTTGCCCCACGCACCTCAACTGAAAAAACACTAGGACTCATTTGGGCACAAGTCCTAAAAGTAGAGCAAGTAGGCATTCACAATAATTTCTTTGAACTGGGCGGACATTCACTGCTGGCAACGCAGATAATATCTCGCTTGCCGTCAGCCTTTGGGATTTCGTTGCCGTTGCGAAGTCTATTTGAATCACCAACGATCGCTCAGTTAAGTCAAGTCATCTCCAGTCAGCTAGAAAATGGTACAGGTTTGATAGTGCCAGAGATTGTACCAGTTTCTAGAGATACAGACATACCTTTGTCATGGGCGCAAGAACGTCTGTGGTTTATGCACCAGTTGGAAGGCGAAAGTGGTGCCTACACAATGCCTTTTGCAATGCGTCTAGTGGGGGATCTGAATGTCAAAGCTTTGTCAGAGGCGCTTGGGGAATTGGTGCAACGCCATGAAGTTCTGCGGACTCGCTTTGAAATCAAGGATGATTTGCCAGTACAGGCGATCGCTCCCCATGTAACCATAACGTTATCAGTCGAGGAGTTACAAAACGATCCTGATCCCGAAAAACTTGTAGAGCAACTGGCGCTCCAAGAATCAAAAAAACCATTCAATCTAGCTACTGGGCCAGTGTTGCGGGTCAAGCTCTGGCAAGTGGCGCAACAGGAGTACATATTGCTGTTAGCAATTCACCACATTGCTGGTGATGGTTGGTCAATGGGCGTTTTGATTCGTGAACTCTCTGCCTATTATCGAGGGATTTCAACGGGTAGTTCTGTTGTGTTACCAAAGTTACCTGTACAGTATGCCGACTTCGCCGTGTGGCAGCGCCAGTGGTTGACCGATAAAGTACTAGAGCGTCAGTTAAGCTACTGGAAGCAACACTTAACGGGAGCGCCACCTTTATTAGAACTGCCCACAGACCGCCCCCGCCCAGCCATACAAACTTTTCAAGGCGGTGCAGAGCGATTTCAAATAGATAGCAAGCTAACGCAGCAACTGAAAGAAATCAGCCAGAAATCTGGAAGCACGCTGTTTATGACGCTGCTGGCGGCTTTTGTGGTGTTGCTATCTCGGTACAGTGGACAAACTGATCTGGTGGTAGGTTCACCGATCGCCAATCGCAATCGCAGAGAAACAGAAGGGTTGATTGGCTTTTTTGTCAATACCCTGGCGCTGAGATTTGATTTATCTGCCCAACCGACCTTTGAAGCTCTATTAAAGCAAGTGCGGCAAGTGACTCAAGACGCATTCGACCATCAGGATTTGCCCTTCGAGATGTTAGTCGAACAGTTGCAAGTAGAGCGAAACTTGGATCGTAATCCCCTCGTGCAGGTAGCCTTTGCTCTCCAGAATGCTCCCACCGACCCTTGGGATCTTCCGGGTTTAAAGGTTGAGGATATACCTTGGGGACTTGACGCAGTTAGGGTTGACCTAGAAGTTCACTTGTGCCAAGTACCATCCGGTATTGAAGGCGTTGTCTGTTACAACAAGGATTTATTTGATGGGACGACGATCGCGCGGATGATGCAACATTTTGCGAATTTGCTAGAAGCGATCGCCGCAAATCCCCAGCAGTCAGTAAGCTTACTCCCCTTGCTCACACAGCAGGAGAGCCATCGATTGTTGGTTGAATGGAACGATACTTTTGTAGACTATCCCCAAGATCAGTGTATTCATCAGCTATTTGAAGCACAGGTTCAGCTAACTCCTGATGCAGTAGCGGTGGTATTTGAGAAAGAACAACTCACCTACCACGAGTTAAATTGTCGTGCTAACCAATTGGCGCACTACTTGCAATCATTGGGAGTGGGGGCAGATGTACTAGTAGGGTTGTGTGTGGAGCGATCGCTTTTAATGGCGATCTCTCTGCTGGCAATTCTCAAAGCGGGTGGCGCTTACGTACCCCTTGACCCAAAGTATCCTAGCGATCGCCTGGGCTTTATACTAGAAGACACTCAAGTTGGGATACTGCTGACTCAACAGCACTTAGTTGCTCAACTACCCCCAAATCAAGCAAAGCTTGTTTTTTTAGATGATATCTGGTCACAAATTAGCCAAAACAATCAAGATAATCTGAGTATTGGGGTAACAGCTTCTCATCTAGCGAATGTGATTTACACATCAGGATCTACAGGTAAACCCAAAGGGGTAATGGTCGAGCATAAAGGATTGTATAATCTAGCTCAAGCTCAGATTCAAACTTTTGGTGTGCAATGTGATAGTCGCGTTCTCCAGTTTGCCTCCTTGAGTTTTGATGCTTGTATATCAGAAATCTTGATGAGTTTGGGGTCAGGAGCAAGACTTTACCTGGTCACAAAAGACTCGATAATGCCGGGGATACCATTAATTGAGCGATTACGCGATGATGCCATTACCCATATCACCCTACCGCCGTCAGCCCTAGCAGTCCTGCCAACTGAAGAACTCCCCAAACTGCAAACAATCATTGTCGCTGGAGAAGCAAGTTCAGCTGAACTAATTAAACTTTGGTCTGTTGGCAGAAACTTCTTTAACGCTTATGGACCGACAGAAGCAAGCGTCTGCGCCACAGTAGCTAAATGCACTCCCAAGGACGATAAAATTACCATTGGTCGTCCTATTGCCAACACGCAAATCTATATCCTGGACTCGCAATTACAACCAGTTCCCATTGGTGTACCAGGAGAACTGCACATTGGTGGTGTAGGTTTAGCAAGAGGTTATCTCAACCGTCTTTCTTTGACAACTGAAAAATTCATCGACAATCCTTTTGAGAAGGCAGTCAGGAGTAAATTATATAAAACAGGAGATTTGGCACGTTATCTACCAGATGGCAACATTGAATACTTGGGACGCATCGACAATCAAGTAAAAATTCGGGGTTTCCGCATTGAATTAGGCGAAATTGAAGGAGTTTTGACTCAACATTCCTTAGTACAAGAAAGTGTCGTTGTCGCCAGAGTTGATCGCAGTGGTGAAAAACAACTAGTAGCTTACTTAGTGCCGGCTTTGAAAAACAAAGTATTACCCCAAGAATTGACTCAATGGCAAAGTGAGTATGTAAGTGAGTGGCAAATGCTCTATGAAACAGCTTATGGTCAACCTCAAGCATCCACAGATGACGTAACCTTTAATATTTCTGGTTGGAACAGTTCATACACAAAGCAACCCATCCCGGATTGGGAAATGCGAGAGTGGGTTGAGAATACAGTTAGCCGCATCCTGTCGGTGTCACCGCAGCGAGTGTTAGAAATTGGTTGTGGAACAGGGTTACTGCTATCTCGCGTTGCTCCCAAGTGCCTTGAATATTGGGGATGTGATTATTCCAGCGCTGCAATAGCGCACGTTGAACAGGTATGTAAAACGGTGGCAGGTTTGAACAATGTGCGCCTCCAACAACAAATGGCGGATAACTTTGCAGACATCCCCAAAGGAAAATTCGATACTGTAGTTATCAATTCAGTTGTGCAGTACTTCCCCAGCGTGGAGTATTTGTTGCAGGTACTTGAGGGAGCGATCGCCGCCATTGGTCAAAAAGGTACGCTATTTGTCGGCGATGTCCGTAGTTTACCTCTATTGGAGCCATTCCATGCGGCTGTACAGTTGTCCCAAGCGGCTGTTGAGAGAACGATTGAGCAATGGCAGCGAATGGTACACTCCAGTGTCGCCGCTGAAGAAGAATTGGCTATTAGCCCCAGTTTTTTCATCGCCCTGCAAAAACGTTTTCCGCAAATTACTTGGGTGGAGATTCAACCCAAAGCTGGTGAATCGGAAAATGAGTTAACTCAATTCCGCTATGATGTGACTCTGCATATTGGTACTGATGTTCAAACAGTTGTAGTTCCTTGGTTAAATTGGCAAGCAGACAAGCTTTCCTGGGCAGAAATTGAAAATCAACTGCACGCACGTCAACCAGAACTGTTGGGAATTCGGGGTGTGCCGAATCAACGGGTGCAGCAAGCACTACAAATTTGCCAATGGTTGGAAAGTCCCCCAGCTGTTTCAACAGTGGGGCAATTACGGCAGTTGTTGAGACAACAGTCAACAGTTGGGATCAATCCTGAAGAGTTTTATCAGTTGGGGCAGGATCTTGGTTACAGTGTCCAAACTAGTTGGTGGGGAAGTGGTGAAGATGGTTCATTCGATGTGGTGTTTTGTCGCAATCGAGGAGAAAAAGCGGCTTTTTGGGATAGTTCAATAGTTACGACTAAAGCTTGGACTAATTACACGAATAATCCCTTGTACGGGAAGTTAGTTCAGAAATTAGTGCCACAAGTGCGATCGCTTATCCAAGAAAAGCTACCTAATTATATGGTGCCGCAAGCTTTTGTTCTTCTGAATGCTCTGCCGTTGACACCGAATGGGAAAGTCGATCGCCGCGCCCTTCCAGCACCGGATACTGCGACGAGAAATCTTGCTACTAGCTTTGTTTCTCCTCGCACACCAATTGAAGCTCAATTAGTACAAATCTGGAGTCAAGTTTTGGGAATTGAACGCATTGGTGTTAAGGATAATTTCTTTGAACTAGGGGGACATTCACTCCTCGCTACTCAAGTCATTTCAAGGATTAACTCAACTTTTGGACTTGATTTATCTCTACAGATAATGTTTAAGTCTCCCACAATAGCTGGGATAGCAGCCTACATCGAAATAGTGGATGTGGTAACGCAAGATTTATCAGTTCAAAAAGTAAGTAAAAATGTAGTGGAGTTTTGAGAATGACTAAGAGTATTGTTGAACTCGTTCGTCACTTGACAGACTTGAGTATTGATTTAGAGACAGATGGCGATCACTTGCGTTGTCACGCACCTGAAGGGGCGTTAACTCCAATCCTGCAACAGGAAATAGCTAAACGTAAAACAGAAATTATTCTGTTTTTACAGCAAGCAAAGCAGGTTAAAGCTTCTCATCAGTTGCCCATCCAAAGAGTGCCACGCAACGATAATTTACCGCTATCTTATGCCCAAGCAAGACTCTGGTTCCTTTATCAATTGGAAGGTGCAAGCGCCACTTATAATATGATAGGGGCGCTAGAACTTAGCGGTTCACTAAATGTCGATGCCCTCAAAAAAGCAACAGGGGAAATTTTACAGCGCCATGAAGTCCTGCGTACTCGTTTTCAGCAGGTTGATGGTATCCCAATACAAATAATTGATCCAAATCCCATCTGGAATTTACCAATAGTTGACTTGCAACAGGTTAGTGAACCAGAGGCAGAAGCACAAAGGTTAGCTAGCTTAGAGGCACAAAAACCCTTTGACCTTTCCCAAAGTCCCTTACTGCGGCTAACTTTATTAAGATTGCAACCTCAAAAGCATGTGCTGCTGATAAATATGCACCACATCGCCTCTGATGGCTGGTCAAATGGGATCTTCATCCGCGAGTTGTCTATTCTGTATGCAGCCTTCTGTATGGGAGAGGCATCGCCCTTACCACAATTACCCATTCAGTATGCCGACTTTGCTATTTGGCAGAGGCAGTGGTTGAGTGGGAATGTATTAGCAGCACAACTAGGTTACTGGAAGCAACAGTTAACTGGAGCGCCACCTCTATTAGAACTCCCCACAGACCGTCCCCGCCCAGCCGTACAAACTTTTAAAGCAGGTATAGAGCGATTTCAACTAGACGGTAAGCTGATAACTCAACTCAGAAAGCTATCACAAGAGTCTGGAAGCACGCTGTTTATGACACTGCTGGCGGGTTTTGTCGTGTTAATGTCTCGCTACAGTGGACAAACTGATCTGGTAGTGGGTTCACCGATCGCCAATCGCAACCGTAGAGAAATCGAAGGGTTAATTGGATTATTTGTCAATACTCTAGCACTGAGATTTGATTTATCTGCCCAACCGACCTTTGAAGCTCTGTTGGCACAGGCGCGGCAGGTGACTCAAGATGCTTATGAACATCAGGATTTGCCCTTCGAGATGTTAGTCGAACAGTTGCAACCAGAACGGAACCTAGATCGCAATCCACTGGTGCAGGTAATGTTTGCCCTCCAAAATGCTCCGACCTCTGCTTGGGATCTGCCTGGTTTAAAGGTTGAAGACCTGCCTTGGTGGTTTGAATCAGTTCGGGTTGACCTAGAAATTCATTTGTGGGAAAAAGCATCAGATATTGAGTGCGTTGTCTGTTACAACAAGGATTTATTTGATGCGGCGACGATCGCCCGGATGATGCAACATTTTGCGAATTTGCTAAAAGCGATCGCCGCAAATCCCCAGCAGCCAGTAGCCTTACTCCCCTTGCTCAACCAGCAGGAACGCCATCAATTGTTGGTTGAATGGAACGATACTTCTGTAGATTATGCCCAAGATTTGTGTATTCATCAGTTATTTGAGTCACAGGTAGCGCGTACCCCCCATGCAGTGGCAGTTGTCTTTGAAAATCAACAACTCACCTACTATGAATTGAATTGTCGCGCTAATCAATTGGCGCACTACTTGCAATCATTGGGAGTGGGAGCAGATGTACTGGTGGGTTTGTGTGTGGAGCGATCGCTTTTCATGCCAATCTCTCTATTGGCAATTCTTAAAGCGGGTGGTGCTTATGTACCCCTTGACCCAGAGTATCCTAGCGATCGCCTCAGCTTTATGCTAGAAGACACTCAAGTTGGGATACTGCTCACCCAACAGCACTTAGTTGCTCAACTACCCCCAAATCAAGCAAAGCTTGTTTTTTTAGATGATATCTGGTCACAAATTAGCCAAAACAATCAAGATAATCTGAGTATTGGGGTAACAGCTTCTCATCTAGCGAATGTGATTTACACATCAGGATCTACAGGTAAACCGAAAGGTGTAATGGTTGAGCATAAAGGATTGTATAATCTAGCTCAAGCTCAGATTCAAACTTTTGGTGTGCAATGTGATAGTCGCGTTCTCCAGTTTGCCTCCTTGAGTTTTGATGCTTGTATATCAGAAATCTTGATGAGTTTGGGGTCAGGAGCAAGACTTTACCTGGTCACAAAAGACTCGATAATGCCGGGGATACCATTAATTGAGCGATTACGCGATGATGCCATTACCCATATCACCCTACCGCCGTCAGCCCTAGCAGTCCTGCCAACTGAAGAACTCCCCAAACTGCAAACAATCATTGTCGCTGGAGAAGCAAGTTCAGCTGAACTAATTAAACTTTGGTCTGTTGGCAGAAACTTCTTTAACGCTTATGGACCGACAGAAGCAAGCGTCTGCGCCACAGTAGCTAAATGCACTCCCAAGGACGATAAAATTACCATTGGTCGTCCTATTGCCAACACCCAAATCTACATCTTAGACTCCCACGAAAAGCCAGTTCCCATTGGTGTACCAGGAGAACTGCACATTGGTGGTGTGGGATTGGCACGAGGCTATCTCAATCGTCTTTCCTTGACACAAGAGAAATTCATTTCCCATCCCTTTAGCGATGAGCCGCATTCCCGACTTTACAAAACAGGGGATTTGGTACGCTATTTACCGGATGGGAACATCGAATACCTGGGACGCATCGACAATCAAGTAAAAATTCGGGGTTTCCGCATTGAATTGGGCGAAATTGAAGGAGTTTTGACTCAACACCCCTTGGTACAGGAAAGTGTCGCCGTCGCCAGAGTTGATAACACTGGTGATAAACAACTGGTGGCTTACTTAGTGCCTGCCCTGAGAAACAAAGTATTACCCCAGCAGCTTACTCAATGGCAGAGTGAGTATGTTAGTGACTGGCAAATGCTCTATGAACAAGCTTATGGTCAACCTCAAGCATCCACAGATGATGTAACCTTTAATATTTCTGGTTGGAACAGTTCGTACACAAAGCAAGCCATTCCAGATTGGGAAATGCGGGAGTGGGTTGAAAATACAGTCAGCCGCATCCTGTCGGTGTCACCGCAGCGAGTGTTAGAAATTGGGTGTGGAACAGGGTTACTGCTATCTCGCGTTGCTCCCAAGTGCCTTGAATATTGGGGATGTGATTATTCCAGCGCCGCAATAGCGCACGTTGAGCAGATATGTAAAACGGTGGCAGGTTTGAACAATGTGCGCCTGCTGCACCAAATGGCGGATAACTTTGCAGATATCCCCAAAGGAAAATTCGATACTGTAGTTATCAATTCAGTTGTGCAGTACTTCCCCAGCGTGGAGTATTTGTTGCAGGTACTTGAGGGAGCGATCGCAGCACTTGGTTCTCAAGGTACTCTATTCGTAGGGGATGTGCGCTCCTTACCTCTGTTAGAACCATACCATGCAGCCGTGCAGTTGTCCCAAGCCCCTGAAGAGAGAACCATTGAGCAATGGCAGCGAGTCGTACACTCTAGTGTGTCCGCCGAAGAAGAATTAGCGATCGCCCCTAGTTTCTTCATCGCCCTCCAGAAACACTTTCCCCAAATTACTTGGGTGGAGATTGTACCCAAGCGCGGTTACTCTGCAAATGAGTTAACTCAATTCCGCTACGATGTCACTGTGCATATCGGTACTGATGTCTCAACCACGGTAGTTCCTTGGTCAAATTGGCAACTAGACAAGCTATCGCTGGCACAAATTCAAAATCAACTGCACTCACAACAACCCCAAGTGTTGGGAATTAGGGGTGTGCCGAATCAACGGGTGCAGCAAGCAATACAAATTTGCCAATGGTTAGAAAATCCCCCATCTGTGGAAACAGTGGGGCAACTACGGCAACTGCTAACACAGCAGCTAAAAGTTGGGATTAATCCCGAAGAGTTTTATCAGTTGGGGCAGCAACTTGGTTACACTGTCCACACCAGTTGGTGGGGGAGTAGTCAAGATGGTTCTTATGATGTGGTGTTGTGCCGCAATCAAGGACAAAAAGCCGTTTTTTGGGATAGTTCAACAGTCACGACCAAGGCTTGGACTGACTACACCAATAATCCCCTATACGGCAAGTTAGTCCAAAAACTAGTGCCACAAGTGCGATCGCATATCCAACAAAAGCTGCCAAATTACATGGTGCCTTATGCTTTTGTCCTTCTCAATGCTCTGCCCTTAACACCCAATGGTAAGGTAGATCGCCGCGCCCTTCCAGCACCGGATACAGCTACTAGAAGTCTTGCCACTAGCTTTGTTTCACCTCGCACCCCGATTGAAGCTAAATTAGTGCAAATCTGGAGTGAAGTCTTGGGAGTTGAACGCATTGGCGTTAAAGACAACTTCTTTGAACTAGGCGGACATTCCCTGCTAGCAACACAGATAATATCTCGCTTGCCGTCAGCCTTTGGGATATCGTTGCCGTTGCGTAGTCTATTTGAATCACCAACAGTTGCCCAGTTAAGTGAAGTGATTTCCAGTGAACTTCAAACTGGTTTGGGTTTGACGGTTCCAGAGATTGTGCGCGTTTCTACAAGACAAGACATACCTTTGTCATGGGCGCAAGAACGCCTGTGGTTTCTGCACCAGTTGGAAGGCGAAAGTAGTACCTACACAATGCCTTTTGCGATGCGTCTGGTGGGGGATCTGAATGTCAAAGCTTTGTCAGAGGCGCTTGAGGAATTGGTGCAACGCCATGAAGTTCTGCGGACTCGCTTTGAAATCAAGGATGACTTGCCAGTACAAGCGATCGCTCCAAATATAACTATCACCTTGCCAGTGGTGGATCTACAGAATGAGCCTGACTCCGAAAAACTTGTGGAACAACTGGCCCTCCAAGAATCAAAAAAACCATTCAATCTAGCTACTGGGCCAGTGCTGCGAGTCAACCTCTGGCAAGTTGCTCAACAGGAGTACATATTGCTGTTAGCAATTCACCACATTGCTGGTGATGGTTGGTCAATGGGCGTTTTGATTCGTGAACTATCTGCCTATTATCGAGGGATTTCAACGGGAAGTTCTGTTTCTTTACCAGAGTTACCTGTGCAGTATGCCGACTTCGCCGTGTGGCAGCGCCAGTGGTTAACCGATAAAGTACTGGAGCGTCAGTTAAGTTACTGGAAGCAACACTTAACTGGAGCGCCACCGTTATTAGAACTGCCCACAGACCGCCCCCGCCCAGCCATACAGACTTTTCGAGGAGGTACAGAGCGATTTCAATTAGATTCTAAGGTGACTGATCAACTTAGAAAGCTATCACAAGAATCGGGAAGCACTTTGTTTATGACACTGCTGGCGGGCTTTGTCGTGTTGCTGTCTCGCTACAGTGGACAAACTGATCTGGTAGTGGGTTCACCCATCGCCAATCGCAATCGCAGAGAAATAGAAGGGTTGATTGGCTTTTTTGTCAATACCCTGGCACTGAGATTTGATTTATCTGCCCAACCGACCTTTGAAGCTCTGTTGGCACAGGCGCGACAGGTGACTCAAGATGCTTATGAACATCAGGATTTGCCCTTCGAGATGTTAGTCAAAGAGCTGCAACAAGAGCGGAATTTGGATCGCAATCCACTGGTGCAAGTAATGTTTGCCCTCCAGAATGCTCCGACCTCTGCTTGGGATCTGCCTGGTTTAAAGGTTGAAGACCTACCTTGGTGGTTTGAATCAGTTCGGGTTGACCTAGAAGTTCACTTGTGGGAAAAAGCATCAGATATTGAGTGCGTTGTCTGTTACAACAAGGATTTATTTGATGCAGCGACGATCGCGCGTATGATGCAACATTTTGCGAATTTGCTAGAAGCAATTGTTACAAATCCCCAGCAGCCAGTGGCGTTACTACCCTTGCTCACAAATCAGGAACGCCATCAATTGTTGGTTGAATGGAACGATAGTTTTGTAGACTATCCTCAAGATTTGTGTATTCATCAGTTGTTTGAAGAACAGGTTCAGCTAACTCCTGATGCAGTAGCGGTGGTGTTTGAAAAAGAACAACTCACCTACTACGATTTGAATTGTCGTGCAAATCAATTGGCGCACTACTTGCAGTCATTGGGAGTGGGAGCAGATGTACTGGTGGGTTTGTGTGTGGAGCGATCGCTTTTAATGGCGATCTCTCTGCTGGCAATTCTTAAAGCGGGTGGTGCTTACGTACCCCTTGACCCAGAGTATCCTAGCGATCGCCTCAGCTTTATGCTAGAAGACACTCAAGTTCCAGTACTGCTGACCCAGCAGCACTTAGTTGATAAACTCCCACAAAATCAAGCAAAACTGGTCTTTATAGATGATATCTGGTCAGAAATTAGCCAAAAAAATCAAGATAACCTGAGTATTGGGGTAACAGCTTCTGATTTAGCGAATGTGATTTACACATCAGGATCTACAGGTCAACCCAAAGGGGTGATGGTCGAGCATAAAGGATTGTATAATCTAGCTCAATCTCAGATTCAGGCATTTGGCGTACACTCTGATAGTCGCGTTCTCCAGTTTGCCTCCTTGAGTTTTGATGCTTGTATATCAGAAATCTTGATGAGTTTGGGGTCAGGCGCAACACTATACCTGGGAACAAAAGACTCGATAATGCCCGGTACGCCGTTAATTGAGCGATTACACGACTATGCCATTACCCATATCACCTTACCACCGTCAGCCCTAGCAGTCTTGCCAACTGAAGAACTCCCCAAACTGCAAACAATCATTGTCGCAGGCGAAGCAAGTTCAGCTGAACTCATCAAAAAATGGTCTGTTGGCAGAAACTTTTTCAACGCCTATGGCCCGACAGAAGCAAGCGTCTGTGCCACAGTAGCCAAATGTAATTCTGAAGACGAGAAAATTACCATTGGTCGTCCAATTGCCAACACCCAAATCTACATCTTAGACTCCCACGAAAAGCCAGTTCCCATCGGTGTACCAGGAGAACTGCACATTGGTGGTGCGGGATTGGCAAGAGGTTATCTCAACCGTCTTTCCTTGACACAAGAGAAATTCATCGATAATCCCTTTAGCGATGAAGCCCATTCCCGACTTTATAAAACTGGAGATTTGGCACGCTATTTACCAGATGGAAACATCGAATACCTGGGACGCATCGACAATCAAGTAAAAATCCGGGGCTTCCGCATCGAATTGGGCGAAATTGAAGCTGTTTTGAGCCAACACCCATCAGTTCATTCAGCGATCGCTATAGTTAGAGTAGACACCCCAGGGGAGCAACGCTTAGTTGCGTACATCGTGCCACAAAAGGATTTTGTACCCACAATCAGCGAGTTGCGACAATTCCTGAAAACAAAGCTGCCTCCTTACATGGTGCCAAATGCGATCGTGATTCTGGAATCCCTACCTCTAACGCCCAACGGCAAGATAGACCGCCGCGCCTTACCAGCGCCAGAGTTAGCTCGCCAAGTTTTAGACAAATTTGCCGCTCCACGCAACCCAATTGAAGAAAAATTAGCACTCATTTGGGCAGAAGTCTTAAAAGTAGAGCAAGTAGGCATTCATAATAACTTCTTTGAACTGGGGGGGCATTCCCTGCTAGCTGTACGTTTGATGTCTCGTATTCAGCAACAGTTTAGAAAAAATTTGCCCTTGACAACCCTTTTTCAAAATGGAACTGTTGAACAGTTAGCAACCGTACTGCGTCAGGAAACAATTTCTCAAACTAAGTCGCCCTTAATACCCATTCAGCCAACTGGTAGTAAACCCCCCTTATTCTGTATCCATCCGATTGGAGGTAACGTTCTTTGTTATGCAGATTTAGCCCGTAACTTAGGTTTTGAACAACCTGTTTACGGACTGCAAGCACTAGGGCTAAATGAACAGGAAGAACCCCTAACCAGCATTGAAGATATGGCTGCCGCTTATATTGAAGCCATACAGGCGATTCAACCTACTGGGCCTTATTACTTGGGTGGTTGGTCGATGGGCGGTATCATTGCTTTTGAGATGGCACAGCAGTTGTTGGCTAAAGGATATGAAGTCGCTTTATTAGCATTAATAGATAGCTATGTACCGAGCTTGATTAGCCCAATTTCTGGGGAGGGCGATGCCTTCGGCAACGTCTTCGACGAACGCACTTTGCCGTCACTAGAAGAACTTGATGACGCTACTGAAGTTGCTTACGAATTTCTCAAAGATATAGCTGGTATCTCCAATCAGGAAATATCTTTATCTAAGGAAGAACTTCGATATCTCAAACAAGAGGAGCTGCTAGCCTACATTTTAGATTGGGTGAAAACGGCTAATGTCTTGCCGCCAGAATTTGGAGAGCAACAAATACACTCGTTGTTCAGACTTTTTTATGTCAACAGACAAGCCCTTTTTCGCTATTTTCCGCAAACCTATTCAGACCGGACAGTTTTCTTGTCGGCTGACAAAACAACTGTGGAAGATTCAGGTTGGGGCAAAGTGATTAGCTCCCTAGAAGAGCAAATGATTCCAACTGACCATTACACTCTGCTCAAAAGCACAATACTAGCCCAAAAGTTAAGTAGTTATCTAACATGATCTTTCAAGGGAATACATTTGTTATGTACCAAGAAAAATAGTATGGTTTGTATTGAGCAATCATAAGCAAACATCTAAGTTCTAAGATGGAGCCGATTACGGTGTACTGAGTGTGATTTTTCTCTACTTAGTACATTTTGCCCAATACTAAAAAGTACTAAATTTAGTTACCAAAAATATCAATTTATCTTCAGATATGCCTACTCAAGCTGTTCAAGCTCAACCTTTAACAAATACTTCTTCAACTTTTATTCAATTTTGGAAAGACGTAAAAGCGATCACTCTGCCTTACTGGTATCCAACAGAGCCAGAGGGAAGAGCATTCTCAGACGTAATTCGCGCATGGGGGATGCTCACCCTCCTACTTTTATCAATAATTGCAGCGGTCAGCGTGACTGCTTTTAATAGTTTTACTAATCGTAATTTAGTCGGTGTCATCGTTCAAGAAAAAGATTATTCTAAGCAGGGTTAGCGCGTCTCAAAACCTATTGACAAGAGGACTTACCTGATCAGCGATAAGGTGGAAAACAAAGTGACACCATCTGAGGTAGGGTAAGATTTAATTCATCGAACTGCCATATCAAAGTAAT
>NZ_NOLK01000011.1:0-105437 GCF_002245985.1 Nostoc sp. 'Peltigera membranacea cyanobiont' 232 | reverse complement strand
CTACGGTGTACACACATCTCTGTACGAAACCCAAAATCGTTGAAGATCCCCCTAAATCCCCCTTAAAAAGGGGGACTTTGATTCCAGTTCCCCCCTTTTTAAGGGGGGTTAGGGGGGATCAACAAGTACCTAAAATCACAGCTAAATACTTTTCAAACAACCTCTAAATAGGGAAAGTCGCTGAAGCACCTATGTTTGCACGCCAAATGCCTCTGGATCTACACCCCAATTTACCCAGCAGATTGCCTCACGCGCTGATTTCATATTCGGTGGAACTCGCAAGGCATGAATAAAGCTTGTGCTAGGGCAAGTCATTTTTAATAAATAAATTGGTTCTTCATCAACATCAGCATCAATTTTTAATAGCGTGTATTCTTGCCAAGTATCTAATTCAATAGCTTGTAATTCTTGGCAAATTCTGGCGTAACCGATACCCTCAATTAATACTCGCCGTAGTTCGGCATTTTCCTCTGATAAAAGCCATTGAGATTGCCATTGCTGTGGGTGGATTTTACCGTATTTTTCAGGCAAGGTTATACCGTGGTATGAGTACAAACTATATCCATCGGTAAATTCAATCGCGGGTTCACCCTCAGCGTGGAGGCGGTTTTCATTGTCGAAGCGCAGGTGAAGGGGGCGATCGCAGACAATACAAATATTTTTACCTGCGAAAATCCAGCCGCACTCTTTGACTACTGACTCAAAGGAATTCCATTTCACTGGATCGTATACACAATCCAAAACCGAAATACAAAAATCATTTAAACTTGCACCGCAAGCTAATATTTCATAGTGAATGCAGTCATCCTTGGCATTTTCCACTTCAAGTTGTAGTTGACTTTCCAATTGTCTGTCTAATTCGCTCCACAATTCCCAGCAATGGTTACAATTATTTATACTAATCTCTAGTTTTGTTTTTAATTCAAACCTCAGTAGAGAATGAAGTTCGCCATCAATTTGTTTATATAATTCATCCTCTAGGTCGTTACATACGTTTGCAGGCGGTAGTTCATAAATACATAATTCCCCCCACAGATCCAAACCATCCCAATCGCTACCAAGTTCTTGTGATAATTTGCTTAAAGTAGTTATCAAAGCAGCATTCGGGCTATCATAAAAAACTATCTCAGGTTCTTCCATACCAATCAAAACATAAGTAGCTTTGACCGCTTCTGCCGCCTTCTCTCTATCAATCCGCTCAGTTGAAAGCGCGATCGCTCTCCACTTCTCTCGATAAACTGGAATCAAAGCCTCTTGCTCAGGCGTTAAATTTTCAATCAGCGACATATCGCCACCCTTCCGGCTCGTATTCCCTCTGAATTTTCACCATCCAGTCACCTTGGGGAATAGAAATAGCTTTATGCTCCTCATGAGCTAGCAATGCCGACTCTGAAAACACACGCAGATAAAGTGTGCTATCTTTCTCGTATAATTCTGCCTTCCCCTCAGTAATGCGATGCTTATGCCCCGTAACTTCGCCTTCTGCCAAAATTAAGTGAGGTATTTTTTGTCCTTCAATTTGCTGCACAGGCAGTAAGATTACATCACCTTGACGAATCGGTCTCATGGTTTTGCTCTCCTGACATGGGTACAAACCCTACTTCGCTTTTGCTCTCAAGTTTGGTTTAATTTTGGCACAAGCTATATGAAAGTGGGAATTGAGAATTGGGAATTAGTTATTCTCTTTGTCGTCCTTTTGCCCATTCCCCATGCCCCGTTGCCCATTTCCCAAGAAAGATATTTTGAAAACTGTAGTCGCCAATTATGCGTTAGATAAGTTAAAGATTGAAATAGCTGGAAATTCACACCCAGCGTAGCTTCATCTATCCTCTGGGACAGACTAGGGCATAAGTTCAGGGGATTATCTCCCAAGCAGACAGTTTATGTGAGGATTAAATCACCGCCCTAAGCGCGACTTATCTTGACAATTTGCAAAAATTACCTCAATTTGACTGTTTAGCTTAGTAGCTATTCTTTTTATTAAAATTTCCATGTCAACTCTCGTCATCGTCGAATCTCCAACCAAAGCTCGTACCATTCGCAACTACTTGCCAGCAGGCTATCGGGTGGAAGCGTCTATGGGTCATGTGCGTGACTTACCCCAGTCGGCTAGTGAAATTCCTGCTGCCGTCAAAGGGGAAACATGGGCGCAGCTAGGGGTAAACGTGGACGCCGACTTTGAACCGGTATATGTTGTCCCGAAAGACAAAAAGAAAATTGTCACCCAGCTTAAAGAAGCCCTTAAAGATGTAGATGAACTGATTCTGGCAACGGACGAAGATCGGGAAGGTGAAAGCATTAGTTGGCATTTATACCAATTGCTGAAGCCGAAGGTTCCGACTAAGCGGATGGTGTTTCACGAAATTACCCAAGAGGCGATCAAAAAAGCTCTGAAAAACTGCCGCCAAATCGATGAGCAGTTGGTTCGCGCCCAAGAAACGCGGCGAATTTTAGATCGACTTGTGGGTTATACTCTGTCTCCCCTGCTATGGAAAAAAATCGCCTGGGGATTATCGGCTGGGCGGGTGCAATCTGTAGCCGTGCGGCTTTTAGTCACTAGGGAACGCCAACGCCGCGCTTTCCATGAGGGTACATACTGGGATTTGAAAGCCAGTTTGTCAAAGGAAAAAACCCCCTTTGCTGCCCAGTTGGTAACATTGGCAGGAACCAAAATTGCTAACGGTAGCGATTTTGACGCAACGACCGGACAAATTACCGCAGGTCGTAATGTCTTGTTGCTCAATGAAGACCAAGCGATCGCCCTCAAGGAACGCCTAACTGGGAAAACCTGGAATGTTACCGAGATGGAAGAACGCCCAGTGACGCGCAAGCCGTCGCCACCGTTTACTACCTCGACGTTGCAACAAGAATCTAACCGGAAATTGCGCCTGTCAGCCCGCGATACGATGCGCGTTGCCCAGAATTTGTACGAACAAGGGTATATTACCTATATGCGGACAGATTCGGTGCATTTGTCAGATCAAGCGATCGCAGCTGCTCGGAGTTCTGTAGAAAAGCTTTACGGGCAACAATATCTCAGTCCCCAACCCCGGCAATACACCACCAAATCCAAAGGCGCACAAGAGGCGCACGAAGCAATTCGTCCAGCCGGTAGCACCTTCCGCACCCCCCAAGAAACTGGTTTGGGCGGTCGAGAACTTGCCGTTTACGATTTGATTTGGAAGCGGACTGTCGCCTGTCAAATGGCTGATTCCCGCCAAACTCAAATTACCGTGCAATTGCAAGTCGAGGATGCGGGATTCCGTTCTTCTGGCAAACGGATTGAATTTCCTGGATACTTACGCGCCTACGTCGAAGGCTCAGATGACCCAGAAGCAGCACTGGAAGACCAGGAAGTAATTTTGCCCAATCTGAAAGTAGGCGATCGTCCAAATTGTACAGAACTGGAAGCAGTTGGACACGAAACCCAACCGCCAGCTAGATACACCGAAGCAACTTTAGTGAAAACCTTAGAAAGCGAAGGTATCGGTCGTCCCAGTACTTACGCCAGCATTATTGGCACCATCATCGACAAAGGTTATGCCCATTTGGTGAGTAATGCTCTTATTCCTACCTTCACCGCTTTCGCCGTCACCGACTTACTGGAAAAACATTTCCCCGACATCGTTGACCCCAGTTTCACCTCGAAGATGGAGCAAACCCTTGATGACATTGCCACAGGTGAAGCGAAATGGCTACCCTACTTGCAGAAATTCTATCTAGGAGAACAAGGGCTGGAAACCCTAGTAAAAGAACGGGAAAGTCAAATTGATGCCAGCAAAGCTAGGACTGTGGAACTGGAAAATCTAGATGCCAAAGTCCGCATTGGTAAATATGGCCCCTACATTGAAGTCGAAAATGGGGAGGGGGTAATCACCGCTTCAATTCCCAAAGACCTGACACCAGCCGACCTCGACCCCAAACAGGTAGAAGTGTTGCTGCGGCAAAAAATCACAGGACCCGATCAGGTAGGACGGCATCCCGAAACTGGCGAACCGATTTATGTGAAAATTGGCGCTTACGGGCCTTATGTCCAGTTAGGTGATAAAACCGACGAAAATCCCAAACCGAAACAAGCCTCACTACTAAAAGGTGTTACCCCAGAAACCGTTACCCTGGAAATGGCTGTTGGTCTATTGGCACTACCCCGGACATTGGGAGTTCATCCAGTCACTGGTAGCAAAGTCCAAGCAAGTTTGGGGCGCTTTGGCCCTTATGTCGTTCATGACCAGGGTAAGGAGGGGAAAGACTACCGCTCCCTGAAAACTGCTGATAATGTATTGACAATTAGCCTAGAACGTGCATTGGAATTATTGTCCGAACCAAAAAAGGGACGCAGTTCCACCAACAGCAAGTCCAAGGCAGCCTTACGGGAATTGGGTACACATCCAGAGGACGGAGAAACAATTAACATCTACGATGGCCCTTATGGCCCTTACATCAAGCATGGCAAAACTAATGTGAGTATCCCAGAAGGTCAAACGGTAGAAGATATAACCTTGTCCGAGGCGCTGAACTTGTTGGCAGCTAAGACATCGACGGCGAAATCGACTCGGAAAACGACTAAATCAACGAGTTCTAAATCTAAGTCAACTGCTAAGTCAACGACGGCTACGAAGAAAAAGGCAACAGAAGGTTAATTGCAAGTCAAGAGTCCAAAGTCTAATCTTTAACTCTTGACCCTTGATATCCATCCTTGATAGGATGCAGTTCGGTAGGTTGCAAGTGTGATACTCTAAAAAGTAAGGGAGAACACAACGCCAAATTTTAGAAGTGGCTTATGTCCCAAATACGGGATTGTGTTTCAGCCCGATTGGAAGCCAGAAGTGCGACAATATGCCATTTTCTGCGTACCTGTTAATCAAAAATTGAGGTAGTATCTCAGGAGCGTTCAGTTCATGGACTATATAGAAAAGGTGCTGGAAAAGCTTAAGGAATTAGCTCGCAGGCTAATTGAAAGTCTGTTAGGGCCGGAGGCTGAACCGGAACCGGAACTGATTCCGATTCCTGTGAACGATCGCTCGCGTCGTCGTCACTAGACTCAAAGTGCTGAACTCGACGTTGCAACCCTTAAGCATTCTGGCACTGCATGGGCCAAACTTAAATTTGCTAGGACAACGAGAACCAGGAATTTATGGTTCGTTGACACTAGCCGAAATTAACCGCCTGTTAGACGAAGAAGCATTCAAGTTACAGGCGAAAGTTTTTCCTTTGCAGTCAAATCATGAAGGAATTTTGGTAGATAGCATTCATGGCGCATTAGGACTACATCAGGGAATTTTGATTAACGCAGGGGCATATACTCACACCAGTGTGGCATTGCGAGATGCGATCGCGGCTGTTAACTTGCCCACAGTCGAAGTACATCTGAGTAATATATACCGCCGGGAAGATTTTCGCCATCATTCGTACATCGCCGCAGTTGTGATCGGGCAAATAAGCGGCTTTGGCGTTCAAAGTTACTTGTTGGGCTTACAAGCATTAGTGAATTATTTGAGAGTTAAGAGTTAGGAGTATAGACGCGAAAAATCTTTGTCTGTACAGGAATTTGGAGTTGGTAGTAAAGTTAAGAATTAGCAATCTTTCATTAACTCCTCACTCCTCACTTTTAACAACATAATTTATGCTTTACTCTCCTATCAGTCGGTTTAGAGGTACTTTCCTTGGAGCATTTCTGGGAGTAAGTTTAGCATCTGGTGGTATGCAGTCTCAGAGTTACCTAGATTTGGGCAGAATGGCAATTCTAGGAACTGAGAGTTTGATTGCGTTGGGTAAATTAGATTTAGATGATTGGATAGCACGTCAGCAACAAGAATCTCTTCATTTAATAGCAACTGATGATATATCAATAAAAATAATTATTGCCACACTACCAGTAGCACTTTTTTTTCACGAAAATCCGATTAAGCTCCGGCAAAACTTGCTGCTTGTACTCAAAATCTGGGAGGATGACCCAGTAGTAAGGGATGGAACACTAGCAATAGCTTATGCAATATCTCTTGCTCTAACTGAAAAACTCAACCCTCTAACCTTAATCCCCCAAACAATTTCCTTTCTCGGTGAAACACCCACATCAATACCAAAAAAATTATTAGCAGTCCAGAATTTATTAGAGCAAGGGGCGGGATTGTCAAGGGCCCAAGCTGAGTTTGCTAAAAAAGAAAAACTTAGCAACACTATTGCTATGGCATTTTACTGCTTTTTGAGTACCTTAGAAGACTTTCGCCTTGCACTTTTGCAGGCTAATCGCAATAGCAATCCTAAAGTAAAAGAAGTTACGTCTCTAAGCTCACAGGCTACAAGTGCAATTACTGGTGCTTTATCAGGAGCATATAATGGTATAGGCGGAATTCCCGTAAATTGGCAAGTTTCGCTCTTGCAAAGGAATTCTCCAGTCTGGGGACTAACTAGTTTTTCCCAAATGTTACAATTAATCGATGCATTTGTGGCGGTGTGGTCAGGAGTGTATGATATTGCCTTAAATCCAAGGGAGTTAACAGAGGAGGAATGTGAGGTGGCTTTGCTTTCAGTTTACGCAGCTCCTCGTGTAATTCGATCGCGTTAATCCTTTTTCACCCAACAATGTTAAATTCTGAAGACTACCAATGTAGCCAGAAACTAAAAAACTTAGTAGTCTGTCAAGTTTAAATTCGATGGCTAAACAATTTCGTAGTAAGAACTTGAGTCCTTATTTTCTAAGCATTAAAGTGCTGACTAAAAACCTTCAAAACTAGCTTGACAAAGTATTAGCACATCTTGGCTCAAATACACTTACTATCTCAATTAATAAGACTTGGGGCTTTTGCCCCTTGTTATAGTGTACTAGTCTTATATATATACTAGAATTTCTCAGCAAACCCTCGGACAGATTCTGTAGGTAATTATTGTGGCAAATCAGCTTCAATTAGCCTCCGTCACCGTAGTTGCAATAGTAGCAGATCAAACTTCCCTGATGATTGTCTTTTTTTGAGCTATCAAAGTAGGCAATTGCAGGCAGAGATAATAAAAATGCAGCAATTTTTGCAGTTCTTAACCCAGCAATTGACTCACTGGCGGCGACAGTACAAAGGACTACGCCGTAAAGGAAAGTTAATGAGAAATCCCAAAAGCAAAAGCCATAGAAGGGAACTTCTAAGGACTATTCTGAAGAATATAATCTTATTTTTCTCAAAAACCAATGACAAAAGCTGTCGTCGAAAACAAGAAACAGCGCTCAAGTTAAAGGCAAAATTGGTAAAAACTAAGAGGAGTATTTATAAAGTTTGTTTAGATTGGGTACACGAACAGCGTTCCTTGGTAATTTTAGCGATCGCTATACTATCCCTCACAGGTATTCTTGGGCAAAAATTATATAACCAAACTCAACTCAAAGTAGGACATCCCGCGCCCCAAACGATTATAGCGCCTTACACAACTAGCATCGAAGATCGCAAAGAAACAGAAGCCGAGCGCAAAGCAGTCAGTAAAAGTTCTTTGCAAGTGTTGATGCTCGATTCGCGAATGAACGAACAAATCAACGAAAATTTGCAAAAATTTTTGGATGATAGCAACGAAATTCGCGTCGTTGCTGGAGCTTTTCCTTTTTTTGATCCTGTGGTTTTGTCTATCTCTACCCAGCGTTACCTCCGCTCTTGCCCTGATTCAGAATGGCAAGCACTGTTATTGGCTGTAGAAAATAGCAAAAATCAGCAGAAGAAAGGAACAGGACGAACCGCCATCTCATCCCGTCCATCATCTATAGCTGCACCCAATCAGGAACGCCAACCGCACACAACACCAACGCCAGAGAAGACACGAGTTGATTTTTCTCAAAACACTGATTTTACTCAAGCAGTAGCAGAACTAGAATCTTACCGCCTCACAACTTCTGAGAAAAACTTGTCTTTACTGATTGCCCAAATTTCCCGAACACGCAAAAGATACACCCAAGCGACTGCCAAACTTTTACAGTTAGAGACTGTTACGCCAGAAGCAGTATACGAGGAATCCTTACTTTTGGATTTGTCAGATGTGGAGTGGGAAAAAACACAAAGGGGAATCCATCAGAGTGCAGAGCGGATTCTCACTCAAGGCATCCCACAGGGACTGCCAAAAAATATCTTGCAGGATGCGGTGAGTTTACAATTGCAGTCCTTTGTACCAGAATCTGCCGAACCTTTAGCAAAGAACCTGTTGGTAGCTGTACTCAAGCCGAATCTGCAAGAAGATGAAGAACAAACGAGAGAAAACGCTAAAAAGGCTGCTGCTGGAGTGTCACCTGTGATGGTGAAGTTCCGGGATGGTGAGGTAATTGTTAAAAAAGGAGTGCAGATTACTGCATGGGACTTTGATGTGCTAGAGCATTATCACCTAGTTCACCGCGAGGTGAAATGGCAGGAGTTGGTGAAGTTAGGAGGCGTGATTGCGATCGCCATTAGTATTTTTGTCTGGGTAGAACGACATATTGATTACGAATTGCGACAACGCGATCGCTTATTGGTATTATTGCTGACTCTGAGTGTGCCAGGATTGGTACCGATGGGATTGCCTTATACCACCTGGAGTGCCCTTGGTTTATTGTTGGGAAGCTTCTATGGCCCCACTTTGGGGTTGACAGTTGTCGGCCTGCTGTTGCCGATATTACTGTTTTTGCCGATATTAGGTATTAGCTTGGATATGAGCAAGGCTGCACTTTTAGCTGGTGCCGGTGGGGCAATATTAGGTAGTTACGTCGCCCAACGATTGCGATCGCGTGAAGAATTGGCATTATTAGGGGTTGCGATCGCCTTAACTCAAGGCAGCATTTATCTGGTTGTTAAAATCTTAATTGGTCAAGCATTTGCTTCAACCTGGTATATCGTTCTCCGAGAAGCCGGATTTTTTGCTTTATCCGGTTTAGGCTGGAGTGTTGTCGCTTTAGGGTTAAGTCCTTATCTCGAAAAAGTTTTCGATTTAGTCACTCCCATCCGCTTGGCAGAACTGGCAAACCCTAACCGCCCTTTATTAAAACGACTAGCTACAGAGACTCCTGGGACTTTCCAACACACGCTATTTGTAGCTACCCTTGCCGAAGCTGCTGCCAAAGAACTAGGATGCAATGTTGAGCTAGTCAGGGCTGGGACATTATACCACGATATTGGCAAAATGCACGACCCTCTTGGTTTTATTGAAAATCAAATGGGGGGGCCGAATAAACATGATACAGAAATTAAAGACCCTTGGAAGAGTGCAGAGATTATCAAAAAGCATGTAACTGAAGGGTTAGTAATGTCGCGTAAACACCTTCTACCGACAGCGATTCAAGCTTTTATTCCAGAGCATCAGGGAACGATGCTGATTGCCTATTTCCATCACCAAGCCCAGCAAATGGCTCAGGAAGATCCAAGTTTAACAGTGGACGACGCAGATTTTCGCTATGATGGTCCAATTCCCCAATCACGGGAAACCGGAATTGTCATGTTAGCAGATTCTTGTGAAGCAGCGCTGCGATCGCTGCAAGCATCGACTTCAGCAAAGCATCAGGGAGAGAAGCGATCGCTCAAAGATGTCTCGCCCGAACAAGCTTTAGCAATGCTGAACAATATTTTGCGTGCCAAATGGCAAGACAATCAACTCGTCGATTCAGGACTAAAACGGGAAGAGATGTCACAAATTGCCCAGATATTTGTGGATGTTTGGCAGCAATTTCACCACAAACGGATTGCTTATCCGAAGTTGAAGGCTAGTGGTACTGCGCGGAATTCGTAATCTGATATCTACGACGGACATAGCATTAAAGCTAGCGAAGTCCCCCCGATATGTATAGCGTTTCGCCAGTAATCCAGGCGGAATCGGAGGACGCGAGGAAGACAACGGCTGGGGCGATATCTTGCGGTTGTCCAATGCGACCAAGTGGGGTTTGGGCTTCAGTCTGTTTGCGGCCTTCGTTGTCGGCTGCGGCCAATCCTGCCGTCTGCGTCCCCTCCGTTTCCACCAAGCCAGGATTGATGGAATTGACGCGGATGTGGTGCGAACCCAATTCTTTAGCTAGGGACTTTGTTATAGCATCGACAGCAGCTTTAGTAGCGCTGTAGACAGAGGCATTTGCAGGCGTGAGGGTACTAACAATCGAACTGATGTTGATAATGCTGCCACCCTCTGAACTGAAGTGCTTGACAGCTTGTTGTGAGGTGAGAATTAATCCCAGCACATTGAGATCGAACTGCTTGTGAAAATGCTCTTCAGTGATGCTTTCGAGCGGAGAAAACTCGTAAATACCAGCATTATTGACCAAGATATCGAGCCTGCCAAATGTCTCCTGCGTTTTTGCAAACAGACGTTCGATTTCTACTTTTTGGCTAACATTTGCTTGCACTGCGATCGCCTTACCGCCATCACTGAGAATCTTGTCAACTAAGCGATCTGCTCCTTCTTTGCTAGAGGCGTAGTTGACAACAACTGCTGCACCTTCGGCTGCCAGATCCAAGGCGATGGCAGCACCAATTCCTTTGGAGGCTCCCGTGACAACTGCAACTTTTCCTTCTAGTTTTTTCATGGTTATGAGTTTCCTATGGTTGTTGAGTTTGAAAAACCCGTCTGCGCGAATTATGTCGAACGATCAAAGAGGTGCGATCGCGATCGCAACAACATCTTCAATCAAGGCAGAGGGGATGTTACCAAGATGCACGTGCCCAAAAATAAGGTGACAGAGGCTGTAAAGGCTCCCAATCTCGCCACGAAACCAAGTGAAAAGCAGCCGATATATGAACATATTATTGTTCTAAACGGCTAAATTGAGGATGGAACGAAACGCTGGACGAAGGCAAGGGATGTGTCAGCGACTTCTCGCCAGCCGCTATCGATTGTCAGCGCGTGTCCTCGGTTAGGGATCTCGACAATCTCGGTCACGCCGCTATTGTGTTGCTGTTGTTGGAACGATGCATTTGCAATCTCCCACGGAACCGTATTGTCCTTCTCGCCGGAGACAATCAGCAGTGGCCCACGCTCTGGGTTCTTGGTGTCTACCTTCGCCTCAGTCCACGGGTTGAGGTTGGCAGTCGCCGCCTGAAAGAGCGGCACACCCGATGCTGGGACTGAGAAGGTTTCGTAAAGCTCTTTAGCCTCCTCCTCGCTGACAGCATTGGCGAAGCTGAAGCGAAATTGCTCATAGGTGAGCGGGATTGCCCGGTTACGATTCGCTGGATTGCCAAGAACCGGCCACGCGGACTTCAGCGCTGAAAATGGCAGAGGCAGCACACCTCGAAACGGAGCCGGGTCGATCGCCACCGTTGCCGAGGATAGCCCGCGTCCGGCGAGGATCTGCACGAGCAGTCCGCCGAAGGAATGACCGATGATGGCAGGTTTTTTGTTCAGCCCACGGATAATCTCATCGAAGTGGTCTGCAACCTGCCCAACAGTCTTGTGCGCGAAGATTTCGGGGTTTGCATTTGCCTCGGCAACGGGCTTTCAGGTGACATGGCAACTAACTCACCTGCCACCAGTTCATACTGGCTATCGGTGCGATCGTCATACTTCAAATATTCCTCAAGCGTTAGACGTTTGCCAGTGATTGCAGTCATTGAATTATTCAATCCTAAATCCGTCAGTAGGAAAATACTAGAACAGCATCTAACACTCAATAAACTTCATCATGAGTGTCGATATCAATTAGCAAAATTTCTTCTTCCCCAGATTCTATATTTTGCACAAAGTTAAAGACAATGCGACAATCATAGTCCAGTGAACACGCCCAAGCTCCAGACAGTTTGCCTTTAAGCTTATGAGCCTGCAACAATGGATCAAATGGATCGGCGGTTAGTAGTGCTAACCGCTCTTCAATTCGCTCTTGTAATTCTGGCTGTCGTCGTACCAATCGCTTAAATGCTCGTTTAAACGATGATGCCAGAACTACAGTTCTCACTTGCGTAACTCATCCATTATTTGAGTAACAGTTCCACGGAAAACTTTACCCGCCTGGTTTATACCTGTGCTTGAGCAATATTAGCAGCAATTTCAGAACGCCGCCGTTCTGCCAACCGATGACTTCTCAGATCAATTAATGTTTCTTGTTCATCTACTGATAAGTTTTCGATACTTTCTAGAACTCGATCTAACCTGGAAATTGAGGTCATTATCTATTGTTACCTTGCTTGCAGCACATAACTATTACATAAGTCCTAAAATTGCTGCAAAAATCGCAAATCGCTAGCATACAAGCGACGAATATCATCAATTTGGTGTAACACCATTGCAAAGCGTTCTACCCCAAAACCGGCTGCAAACCCAGTATAAATTTCTGGGTCATAACCCACAGACTTAAGTACATTCGGATCGACCATCCCGCAGCCCATCACCTCCAGCCAGCGACCATTCCACTGCAAATCCACCTCCGCCGAGGGTTCGGTAAAGGGGAAATAACTGGCGCGGAAGCGAATCGGTAAATCGCCAAATACTGCTTGTAGAAATACTTTAATTGTGCCTTTGAGGTCTGTAAAAGTTAGTCCCTCATCAATAGCTAAAAGTTCGATTTGATGGAAAACTGCTGAATGAGTGGCATCGACATTATCTCGTCGATAAACTCGCCCTGGAGCCACAACCCGAATCGGTGGTTCTTCTCTTTCCATATAACGAATTTGCACTGACGAGGTATGAGTGCGGAGGAGATTGCCATCTGGCAGGTAGAAGGTATCCTGCATATCACGGGCGGGGTGGTCAGGCGGAGTATTGAGAGCCTCAAAATTATAATAATCTGTTTCCATCTCTGGCCCTTGAGCCACCGTGTAGCCCATACCAACAAAGATATCCAGCGCCCGGTCGATAATGCCGTTGAGGGGATGAATGCGACCTTGGGGGCTGTAAATTCCCGGCATAGTTACATCCAGAGTTTCCGCCTCTAGCTGTACCTGAATTTGCGCGGATTCTAGGGCGGCGCGTTGCTGGTCTAGACTAGTTTGCAGAGATTCTTTGACTGTATTGGCGATCGCTCCAATTTTCGGTCGTTCCTCTGCGCTCATTTGCCCCATACTTCGCAACAGTGCCCCCAGTTCCCCTTTCTTCCCCAGATAATTAACTCTGAGTTCTTCCAGACGTTCTAGGGTGTCTGCGGCTGCGATCGCTTTTTCTCCTGACTGCCGCAGTGCTAAAAGTTGAGCTTCTAAATTGCTAGTCATTAGTTATTCGTCATTGGTCATTAGTCATTAGTCTATAGTCAAAAGCCGTGAACTGCTCGATAAATCAACTTACAGATAAGGGGCAAACTGTCGCCACAGTGTACTAGTGAGTATAAATGTTTTTTGCCACTTGTGACCTACGACATTGACAAATGACTAATAACAAATAACAAATAACTAATGACCAATAACTAGTGACCAATGACTAATGACCAATGACTATGAAATTACTAATTAGCAACGACGACGGCGTTTCTGCCTTGGGGATTCGCACCCTAGCCAATTACTTGGCAGAGGCAGGTCATGATGTTAGTGTAGTTTGCCCAGATCGAGAGCGATCGGCAACTGGACATGGATTAACTCTCCACCAACCCATTCGCGCCGAAATTGTTGAGTCGATTTTTCATCCTGCTGTCAAAGCTTGGGCTTGCGATGGTACGCCTTCAGATTGCGTCAAATTGGCACTGTGGGCTTTGCTAGATACTCCCCCCGATTTGGTTCTCTCTGGCATTAATCAAGGTGCAAATTTGGGAACTGAAATCTTATATTCCGGCACTGTTTCGGCGGCAATGGAAGGTCTAATTGAAGGTATTCCCAGCGTAGCGCTGAGTCTTATTAGTCATACATCTAAAGACTTTCAACCTGCTGCTAAGTTTGCCAAAGTTCTCGTAGACCAGTTAGCCCAAAAACCTCTGCCAGATTTAATGTTGCTCAACGTTAATATTCCTGCTGTGAAGTGGGAAGAAATTGTCGGTGTTACTCTTACCCGTCAAGGAGTGCGGCGTTATATTGATGTGTTTGATAAACGAGTCGATCCTCGTGGAAAAACGTACTACTGGTTAACTGGAGAGGTAACTGAGGATGTAGAACCTCCAACTGGTTTAAATCTGCCAGAAAATGTACCGACAGACGTAAGTGTTGTCCGTAAAAACCACATCAGTATCACGCCGTTGCAGTACAATCTTACCTACGCAACTGGACTAGATAAATTGTCTGACTGGGAATTTAATTTTCCGGGAATCATTTGACTTATCAGGATAAAACTGGGGTTATTCAAATGCATTCGATAAGAATGTAGGCTATAACGTAGGGGCACTCTTGAAATAACTGATACACATTCACCCTAAAAGCTAAAAAATTTTCCCTGAGAGTATTTCATTCACATTTACACAATCGGTCAGAAACAGGGTATGCTGTTTTACCAAGAAATCCTCCCTCTACCAAAATCAGTAAGACAGCATAAACTTAAACCAAATAAAGCAGCAATCCAAAATATCGCCCGCTCAGTCCAGCAAGCAACACCTATGTCTAGGATAGAGAACCAATTTACCGTACAATTTTGGGGCGTTCGCGGCAGCATCCCCAGTCCAGGGCCACACACTGTTCGTTACGGCGGTAATACCCCTTGCATATCAATGCAAGCGGGCGATAAACGCTTAGTTTTCGATGCTGGCACGGGACTACATGTTTTGGGGCAATCTTTGTTGCGCCAGATGCCGTTAGAAGCTCATATATTTTTTACCCATTCTCACTGGGATCACATGCAGGGTTTTCCCTTCTTTAGCCCAGGTTTTGTCAAGGGAAATGACTTTCATATCTACGGCGCGATCGCACCTGATGGTTCTACTATAGAACAGCGCCTCAACGATCAAATGTTGCACCCGAACTTTCCCGTACCCTTGCAGATTATGCAAGCTAATTTAAATTTCTACGATATTCGACCAGGGCAACCAATCCACATCGATGACCTTACCATAGAAACAGCACCTTTAAACCATCCAGGTGAAGCCGTAGGATACCGCGTCAACTGGCGTGGTGGTGCTGCTACTTATATCACCGATACCGAACATTTTCCCGATCGACTCGATGACAATGTGCTGTGGTTAGCTCGGAATGCTGATATTCTAATTTACGATTCCACCTACACAGACGAAGAATATCATTCTCCAAAATCCCCCAAAATTGGCTGGGGACATTCTACTTGGCAAGAAGCTGTGAAAGTGGCACAAGCTGCTAATGTCAAAACTCTGGTGATTTACCACCATGACCCAGCACACGATGATGACTTTTTAGATGGTGTAGGGAAACAAGCAGCTGCGAAATTTCCTGGAGCGATCATGGCACGAGAAGGATTGGTACTTCAAATTGCCACCTCAGTAGCCTTATCAGAATCTTTTCCTGTTAGTAAGTTTTCTACTTAAAGATTGCGATCGGAGGAATTGGAGATTTTAGATTAGATTGGTGATCAGAAGCTTTCAGCGCGAGAGCGTACCTGTTGGCTGCACGGTGAGACAGCACTGCCCAGAGTTGTCACGCCAACCATAGGATAAGGGTGACAACACGAGGAAACACTTTATAGATTCACCAACACAGTCCAGATACCCACAGAAGCCCTCTCTTGCGGCTGAACTGAGCCTAAAACCTCGTTGCTAGTCTCAACAAGGAACTAGAGCCTTTTTAGCTTTGGTATTTGTGGTTATCTGGAATTAGCAATTAGCTGTCAACCAATTTTAGATTTTGGGTTTTGGATTGAAAAAGATCGCTGTCTTCTCTGCGAGATGCTACGCGAAGGCTCAGGGTTAAACTGAGGATTTTGGATTTGTTCAGCCGATGAGGGGCAGGGCATTAATCTAAAATCTAAAATCTAAAATCTAAAATTCGTACACCATCTGGGGCTACTTCCGTGGGTTAGGGTTTTGGCCGATCGCACAAGACCTCATGGGCAGTTGGTGAATGTCCTCCTCAAGGCGGTTTACCATAAGGTAGCTTCCTGCTGATAGCTAAAATAAACCTAAAATCTCAGAATCCACGTGCTAAATTTGTCTCAAAATGGGTGTTCTGTGTGGGTTGCTTCTTCAAGCGTTGGGCTGCTAACGCCGACTGCTGTTGCCCTTGGCAAGTTTGATGGTGTTCATCTTGGTCATCAAAGGGTAATTCAACCAGTCTTGCACGCTGGCGATCGCTTGTCAGTAGCCAGTACTCCGCAGTCAAAGGAAAATCAACAACTAACAAATCAAGAATATACTTACTCAACAGTTGTCACCTTTGACCCCCATCCACAGGAGTTTTTTACGGGGCAACCCCGGACTTTGTTAACGCCACTGGATGAAAAAGTCCAACAATTGCGATCGCTTGGGGTAGAACAACTGGTACTACTACCCTTTGACAAAGAATTATCTGCGTTGACCCCTGAAGAATTCGTCCAAAAAATTCTCGTGCAACAACTGCAATGCCAGCGAATTAGCATCGGGCAGGATTTTTGTTTTGGCGAAAAGCGCAGTGGTACTGCTAAAGATTTGCAACTAATCGCCGCCAAACACAATATCCCCGTTACCATCGTTCCCTTGCAAACTTATACAGGTGACTCGCCCACTCAAAGCAGTTGCGTCAGTACTACCCCGACTCAAGATGCCCGCATTAGCACTTCATTGATTCGTCAAACCCTTGAGCAGGGGGACATCGAAAACGCAAATCTACTACTAGGTCGTCCCTACACTCTCTTTGGTGTTGTCGTTCAAGGTCAACAATTGGGCAGAACCATTGGCTTTCCCACCGCCAATCTCCAACTACCAAAAGAAAAGTTTTTGCCCCGCCAAGGAGTTTACGCTGTCCGCGTTTTTACTCTCAGTGAAACATCAGACGCTCTTTCTAGCGAGAGCTTGGGTGTAATGAACATCGGCAACCGCCCAACTGTAAATGGTACTTATTCATCTGCGGAAGTACATTTATTCGATTGGTCTGGTGATTTGTATGGTAAAAAACTGGCTGTAGAACTAGTTAAATTTTTGCGCCCCGAACAAAAATTTCCTTCTCTAGAAGCCCTGAAAACACAAATTCAACTTGACTGCGTTGTTGCAAAAGAAGTTTTGAGTGCTGAGTGGGAACAATAGATAAGGCATCGGGAATGGATTGAAAAGGCACAGGGGAAGAGGGTGAGGGGAAGAAATTCCTAATCCCCATTCCCCCTAATCCCCAATCCCTTATTCCCAATTCCCAATCCCCAATCCCCGCGCTGCATGAGAGAAAAAATTGACGCTTTAACCCAAAATCTGGCTCTTACTATTGTTGGTAAAGCTGAGGCAATACGCTTAGTGCTAGTAGCCTTGCTAGGTGGTGGTCATGCCCTCCTAGAAGATGTCCCTGGTGTTGGTAAAACTCTGCTTGCTAAATCCTTGGCTCGTTCGCTGGATGGCAGGTTTCAACGACTACAATGTACCCCCGATTTACTACCAACTGATATTACTGGCACCAATATCTGGAACCCAAAAAGCGGCGAATTTACTTTTCTTGCCGGGCCAGTCTTTGCCAATATCCTCCTAACTGACGAAATTAACCGCGCTACACCCCGCACTCAGTCAGCTTTGCTCGAAGTGATGGAAGAACATCAGGTAACAGTCGATGGTGTCTCTCGTCCAGTTCCCCAGCCGTTTTTTGTCATTGCCACTCAAAACCCTATTGAGTATCAAGGTACTTTTCCTTTGCCGGAAGCGCAAATGGATCGGTTCATGTTGTCGCTGAGTTTGGGTTATCCTTCGGAGACAGAAGAACTCCTGATGCTGCAAAATCTCCAAAATGGTGTGAAGGTTGCTGATTTGCAGCCTTGTATTACCTTGGCAGAAGTACAGGAATTGCGTTACCTCTGCTCTCAAGTAAAAGTCGCAACTTCCTTGCAACAGTACATCCTCGAATTGGTGCGAGCAACACGCCAAGATGAGGAAATCGCCCTTGGTGTCAGTCCGCGTGGTACATTAGCATTACAACGGGCGGCCCAAGCGCTAGCTTTTCTATTAGGGCGTGATTATGCTATTCCCGATGATGTGAAGTTTCTCGTTCCTCATGTTCTTTGCCATCGCCTGATTCCTAGAGGAGGAAGGAATGCAAGAACTGTTGTTGAGCGATTATTGCGATCGGTTTCTATTCCTTAAGGTAATAAAAAAGGTAGATAACAGTTGCTTCTCAATTTTGGTCTAATTGCTTTCTCTTGAAATACTACTAACAGAATCTGAAATCCAATGCAACCCTGTACTAAAGTCAGGATAAACTTAAATTCCCCGATCTTGCTTGGATTTCAAATGTTAGGATCTCCTACAAAATAACTCCCGGTTCGCCCATTTTAAATTGAGTTAGAAAAAAGCTGAACGATTTAGTAGGGGTTCTAATTTACAATACAAACGTACTATAATGCCAACTTTGCGCGTAGTTTACCGCCGTAGGCATCGCATAAAAATAGAGTTTTTAGAACAGGGTGGTAGTTCAAGGTAAATTTAGGGGAATGGCTAAAACCATTACTAAACCTAGCTTTTCTGTTTTTCGGCAATTTCTCGAACTCCAAAAAAAATGAGCGAACCGGGAGTTATTAATCTTAGAGATATATAGACGCAAAGCGGCTTGCCATTAATAAAACTACTTACACAAAATCCGAAACACTACCAATACTGCGTAAGTCCTATGATTAGCACAAGCGCCACTTCTAAATATCTGGGAATGTGAGGAATGTCAATTTTTATTAAGCGCAAAACCCGCCAACGCCAAACGCCACAGCAAAGTGCCGAACGCCAATTCAAACGCCAATTTTTCGGTTTACTTTTGGTAATTGTTACGTGGAGCCTAGCTATGGGTTGGCTTCTAGCCTTAGCAACTAATGCCCAAAGTGCTACACCCCCCGCCGAAATTGGCACCGTTGACGTAGTACCTGCCCAGTATCAACTGGGGCAAGAACTGTATCTAGAAAACTGCTCTACCTGCCACATTGCCTTACCACCAGCCGTTTTACCCACCCAAACTTGGAAAAATCTCCTGCAAGACTCGCAGCATTACGGCGCACAATTAAAGCCTCTAGTCGATCCGCCGCGCATTTTGGTGTGGAAATATCTTTTGACTTTCTCTCGCGTTCAGCTAGACGATGAAGAAACACCCTATCGCGTCAATAACTCGCGTTATTTCAAAGCTTTGCATCCAGGAGTGAAGTTACCACGTCCTGTCCAGGTTGGTAGCTGTGTCAGTTGTCATCCTAGTGCTAGTGACTACAATTTCCGCCGCCTGTCAGCAGAATGGAAGTGAGGAATTAGGAGAGACGCGAAAAATCTTTGTCTGTACAGGAATTAGGGGTCGGAAAATTTATAACTAACTCATAACTCTCTTCCCCCAGTCCTTCTCTGCCCCCAGTTGGGGGCAAAATGATACTATGAAGAAAGACTAAATAGTAAGATAAGAGTTAAAACCAATCATTTAAGAAACTAACTGACTAGTTTTTCTCCTGTTTTTGAGGTAATTTTCATTTCACACCCATCCACGACCAAGACGGTTGGGTTGGGTTAAATGTTTATAATCAATGCCGACCCTTTAATCCCCATCCCCTTGATTCAGTTCTATAACCTGCCATGTTAAAACTTTTGTTGGGCGACCCCAACGCTCGTAAGCTTAAAAAATACCAGCCTTCTGTTACTGAAATTAACCTTTTAGAGGAAGAAATTAAGGTTCTTTCCGATGAGGAGTTAAAAGGTAAAACTGTCGAATTTAAACAACGACTCGCCAAAGGCGAAGCCCTGGATGACCTTTTACCAGAAGCTTATGCCGTTGTTCGGGAAGCAGGACGGCGAGTCTTAGGCTTGCGGCACTTTGATGTCCAACTGCTTGGCGGTATCATTTTGCACGTAGGGCAAATTGCCGAAATGAAAACTGGTGAGGGTAAAACACTTGTAGCAACCTTGCCGAGTTATTTAAATGCCCTAACTGGTAAAGGTGTACACGTCATCACTGTGAACGATTACCTGGCTCGTCGGGATGCTGAATGGATGGGGCAGGTGCATCGGTTTTTGGGGCTGAGTGTGGGGCTAATCCAGTCAAGCATGACTCCCAGCGAACGCCAGAAAAACTACGATTGCGATATCACTTATGTCACCAACAGCGAAGTCGGTTTCGACTACCTGCGGGATAACATGGCGACATCAATGGCAGATGTGGTGCAACGCCCATTCAATTATTGCGTGATTGACGAGGTTGACTCGATTTTAGTTGATGAGGCGCGGACACCTCTGATTATTTCTGGGCAGGTGGAAAGACCTACAGAAAAGTATCTGCAAGCTGCCGAAATCGCATTCACACTCAAAAAAGACGAGCATTATGATGTGGATGAAAAAGCTCGTAACGTGCTATTGACAGATGAAGGCTTTGCTGAATCGGAAAATCTTTTGGGAGTCACAGATTTATTTGACCCAGAAGATCCTTGGGCACACTTCGTTTTCAATGCGATTAAAGCCAAAGAACTTTTCCTCAAGGACGTAAATTACATCGTCCGCAATGGGGAAGTGGTAATTGTAGATGAATTTACCGGTCGGGTGCTACCCGGACGGCGTTGGAGTGATGGACTACACCAGGCTATTGAAGCCAAAGAACACGAAGAGATTCAGCCAGAAACTCAAACTCTAGCGACAATTACTTATCAAAATATGTTCTTGCTGTATCCAAAATTGGGTGGAATGACGGGAACGGCAAAAACGGAAGAACCAGAATTTGAAAAAATTTACAAACTAGAAGTTGCGGTAATTCCCACCAACCAAACCAGAAGACGTGAAGACTTATCTGATATGGTCTTTAAGACAGAAGCTGGCAAGTGGGGCGCGATCGCTAAAGAATGTGCCGAAATGCACCAACTCGGCAGACCTGTATTAGTGGGAACCACTAGCGTCGAAAAATCCGAACTTCTCAGCCGACTGCTGAAGCAACTGGAAATTCCCCACGAATTGCTCAACGCCCGACCGGAAAACGTCGAGCGGGAAGCGGAAATCGTCGCCCAAGCTGGACGCAAAGGTGCTGTTACCATTGCTACTAACATGGCTGGTAGAGGTACAGACATCATCTTGGGTGGGAACTCCGAATACATGGCACGTCTGAAGCTGCGGGAATACTTCATGCCCCGAATTGTCATGCCAGAGTCAGAAGATAGCTTTGGCGTTCAAAGACCAGCCGGATTGCCTACAGGACACGGTGGTGGTCAAGGCTTTGTCCCTGGCAAAAAAGTTAAAACTTGGCGGGCTTCACCAGAAATTTTCCCCACCCAATTGACAAAAGAGACAGAAAAACTACTCAAAGATGCAGTAGAAATTGCAGTGCGTGAGTATGGCGATCGCAGTTTACCGGAATTGGAAGCAGAAGACAAGGTAGCTATAGCCGCAGAAAAAGCTCCCATAGACGATGCAGTGATTCTTAAATTACGGGAAGCTTACAAGCGGATTAAGCAGGAATACGAACAATTTACTACCCGCGAACATGATGATGTAGTGGGAATCGGTGGTTTGCACGTAATTGGTACAGAACGCCACGAATCGCGGCGGATTGACAACCAGTTGCGGGGACGTGCAGGAAGACAAGGCGACCCTGGAACTACGAGATTCTTCCTCAGTTTAGAGGATAACCTACTGCGGATTTTTGGTGGCGAACGTGTTGCTGGGTTAATGCAAGCCTTCAACGTAGAAGAAGATATGCCCATCGAATCTGGGATGCTCACCCGAAGTTTGGAAGGCGCACAGAAAAAAGTTGAAACCTACTACTACGACATCCGTAAGCAGGTTTTTGAGTATGACGAGGTGATGAATAATCAACGTCGTGCTATTTATGCTGAACGTCGCCGGGTGTTAGAAGGTCAAGATTTGAAAGAACAGGTAATCAAGTATGCTGAAAAAACAATGGATGACATCGTTGACTACTACATCAACGTAGACTTGCCCTCGGAAGAGTGGGAGTTAGAAAAGTTGGTTGAGAAAGTCAAAGAATTTGTCTATCTGCTAGCAGACTTGCAGCCAAATCAATTAGAAGATATGTCAGTCAGCGAGATTAAAGCCTTCCTCCACGAACAGGTGCGAATTGCTTACGATCTCAAAGAAGCGCAGATTGACCAAGTTCAACCCGGACTGATGCGCCAAGCCGAACGCTTCTTTATTTTGCAACGCATTGATACCCTGTGGCGGGAACACCTGCAACAAATGGATGCCTTGCGCGAATCGGTGGGATTACGTGGTTACGGTCAAAAAGACCCGTTGATTGAATATAAGAGCGAGGGTTACGAACTCTTCTTGGATATGATGGTCAACATTCGCCGAGATGTGGTGTACTCGTTGTTTATGTTCCAGCCGCAGCCGCAGCAGATGATGCAGGCTTCGTCTGAGATGGTCTAAGTAGAGAATATCTCACGCAGAGACGCAGAGGTACAGAGAGTACTTTTGCGTCTTTGTATTTTAAGGCATCTCTCAAAAATATTTTGTTTTCAGGAGTTTGCTGAAATGGGTAAGCTAGTACTGCCAAATCTTCAGGGTAAGCAAATGGGACAAGTAATAGTTACCCTCACTGTCACGAATCGAATCGATCGAGTTTTGGCACAGCGAGGCTTTATTTCTCCAGAGGAAATTCGCTCTTATATTCTGGATAATGTTTTAGTTGATACGGGTGCAACTTTGCTGTGTTTACCTGCTAGCGTTATTAGTCAATTAGGTTTAGTCCAAGGTGGAGAAGCCCAGGTAGAGACTGCGGCTGGAGTGCAGCAGGGGCGGATTTTCCGAGATGTGGAACTTAGTATTGGAGAACGTCAAGGAACCTTTGATTGTCTGGAACTTACAGAAGTACCATATACCCTTTTGGGTGTAACACCAATGGAAGTTTTAGGGTTAGAACCAGACTTGAAAAATCGGAAGTTGCGGGTTTTGCCGATGAATTCTGAGCAAACTTATCTGAGTGTATTGTAAGCGATCGGATGTTTTATGGTGAAAGCAGGTAAGCTAATGTACTTTTAATTTGCATAACTAGGGCGGGCAAGATGCCCACCCCACAAGAAAGATTTTTAATTCCAGGTAATATGCAAGTTAAATGTCCAACAGCTTACTTATTTTTTCAGGTATCTATTATAACCGATAATTAAGTTATACCAAGTCCGCTTAATCACTTACGATATGTCATTGCGAGTGAAACGGAGTGGAACGAAGCAATCGCTGCGGACTCTGCGATTACTTCACTTCGCTATCGCTGCGTTCGTAATGACAAGTATTTATCCAGACATGATATTATGCCTCTGTTAAGAGTAGATTATATGGCAGAAAACGTTGATTATGAGCAAATCTATCAACTGACATTCCGTAAACAATGGGCTGAGTTATTGGAGCTTGTTTATAAGTATTCTAAATTTGCTTCTTCAGATGAATTAGTTAAGAGAGCAGTAAATACTTTTGAAAATGAGTTTTTTGGAGAATTAGATAAAGTAATTGCAAAGGATGATATTGAAACTGGATTAGAAAATCTATTTCTACTTCATAAAGGTAAAATTTATAGTTTAACAGAAGATAGAGCTATTACAGTCGTTATTGAGTTGGTCAATATATATAGAAATAAAGGCTTACTCCTTGAAGCATATAATTATGCTGTCTTTTATCCTAAACAGGAAATATGTGCTGAAGTGAGCAAAAACTAAGAGATAGTTATAAGGATAAGATTTTGGCATTGGCTGGACAAACACTTTATAGGATTAGAAAGACCTCAGATAATCAGGCGAGGACAGAATTCATGAAACTAATAAGAGAAATAGTAAATATTACATATTAATCAATGAAAAAGCTCTTATTTATCTGTAGCCAGAATAAATTGCGAAGCCCCACCGCCGAGGCTGTGTTTTCAGAATATGAAGGAATTGAAACAGAGTCGGCAGGTTTAGACCGCTATGCTCAAGTACCATTATCAACAGAAGCTATTCAATGGGCTGATACGATCTTTGTGATGGAAAAATCCCATAAAAGCAAGCTATCAAAAAATTTTCAGCCATTTCTTAAAGATAAAAAAATCATTTGTTTAGATATACCTGATGACTATGAGTATATGGAACCAGCTTTAATTGAGTTGTTAAAACAGAAAGTTCTACCAATATTAAAAATTAAACAATGAATATTCAAGAAGCTTTTAATTCTGCCGCCGGAGATTATGATAACTTACGTCGGATTCTAATTCCCTGTTTTGATGACTTTTATAAAACAGCCGTTGAAATCATCCCAGGCGATTGGACTGCACCGCTTAAAGTTCTAGATTTGGGTGCTGGTACTGGACTTTACTCAGGTATGGTTCAGTCAGTCTTCCCCAATGCAGAGTTTACCTTACTAGACTTAGCCCCTGAGATGCTAGAGAAAGCTAAGTTTAGATTTAGCAAAATGGGTAAATCTCCCCAAATCTTAATTGGTGACTACATTGAGACCGATTTGGGTGATTCCTACGACCTTATAATCTCTGCCTTATCGATTCACCATCTTTCTGATTTCGACAAAGAACTTCTTTATCAACGGATTTATGATGTCCTCAAACCTGGTGGAATATTTGTCAATGCCGACCAAATTCTCGGCAAAACTGCTGATTTAGAAGAACTTTATCGCCAACACTGGTTAGACTCTATCCGCGCTAACGGTATATTAGAAGAGGATCTCAAAGCTGCACAAAAACGCATGGAATACGATCGCATGGCAACTCTTGATATTCAACTTCGCTGGCTAGAAGCGGCTGGGTTTCAAAATGTGGATTGTTGGTATAAAAATTTTAGCTTTGCTGTTTTCGGTGGTTATCGACCAACTATTTAACCAGTATATTTTTGATCGAGATTCCATGCAGAATTGATTATTTACCAGAACAGTAGCTATTAATTTCGCTAACTATTGAACTTTCTTCGGTACTACTTTGTTTCAGAGATACCAAAAAGCCCTGTGCTGCTGGTATATTCTTTTTATCTATAGCGCCTGCTGCATTATTCAATTGCTTGCTAATGTTCTGATAGAGTGTGATAAAGCGTCCTTGAAAACCTTGCAACTTCTCATCCTTAATTTCGAGGGTTTTCATCTCTTGGGCAAGTGGATCTATCTTACCAGCAAGTTCAGTTAAAGCTTTAGAACCTTTGGCCGGATTGGGATTTTTACCGAATTCCTGACCTAGAGTAGATGCCTGATTCGCAACCTTGATAACTTTATTACATTGGGCAACCTTACTTTCTCCGCAACCTGCAAATAATAATGCGATCGCAGTAGTGACTGAAAGCATAAAACTTTGTTTAAATACACGTTGCATTTGTTCTATTATCTCCAACTATGTTTCGGGAAAGTTGGACAGCAGAAATAAATGGCCAGCGAAAATGCTTTTTTCTAACTAAAAAGAATCTTAATTTCTGTTGCCCTGTTACTTTATACTTCATTTTGACCACAATGTGTATGTAATTACACTTAAGTAGCAAAATTTAACATTCTATAGTCGGGTTGCGCTTTACACTCCCAATTTTGGAACTAACTTCAATGTCGCAGCAGTACTAGCAGTAACCTTCTTTTGCTCCCACAACATAGGGTGGTATTCAATCTTGCGCCAAGAGTCAACCATATCGTTGTAGTGGTTATGGAAAGCATGTCCTGATTGTCCAGGTGTATGAATCGCGACTGAGTTATCCAAATTTCCCAAATCTACAATCATCCGCAGAGAAGGAATATCTGTCACCTCAAAGGATTTATTTGCTCTCCATCGGTTAGCATTCACTGTTTCGCCGTTACCAGCCGTAGCAAATGCACCACGATTAAATAAAGCTTCAATCGGTGCAACCCCAGATTTACCCAATGTGGCATTCCGAAAAGTAACAGTATGTAGTTTGCCCCAATTCCAGTTTTTCGGATCTTTGCTTTGAACCCGTTCTAGTTCATCCACGGCTTCTGTAAAGGATTGCTGCAAAATTTCGTCGCGGTTCTCAACTTTTGGGGTGTTGCGATTATCCCACCAAGAACTATTAGGCTGTTTTACCAAATTTGCTACCACAGCATACCAGCGATCGCCCCCATTGGGAAAGTACTTCTCAGGCAACTGATCGTGAAAAGTATCTGCTAGCAAGCGTTTCCAGAATACTTCAAACAAGGCAGCAGCAGGTAATGTCATTCCCAATTGCAAATTCCAATCTCGGAGAAGTTTTTGGGCTGCTTGCAAGTGGGGAGTCTCAACAGCGATCGATTGCAGTAGCGGTACTAATATTTGGGCATTGAGATTGCGATCGTCACCTTGTATTTGCTGCACATCTTCCACAGAAATCGGTTCCGTTTGTTCTGAAATCATTTCAACGATGCGCTTCGCCCGATAGCCATAAACCCAGTCTGCGGTAATTAAGTAAGGATATTTACGCATAACTAAATTATTAGCAGTAGCAATATAACCTTGAGATGGATTGAAACTTTTGGGTAACTTCTCAAAGTCAATATAGCCTTGCCACTCATAAGCATCCGTCCAACCGGGAACGGGATAACGCCCCTTTCCCTTAGCTCGGATGGGGAATTTACCAGGCATTTGGTAGCCAATATTGCCATCAATATCGGCGTAGACCAAATTTTGAGCCGGGACATCATAATTTCTCGCAGCAGTGCGGAATTCTTGCCAGTTTTGGGCGCGATTTATTTGGGGAATGGCATCCGCTAGTTTAGAAGGTTCTAGGGCTGTCCAGCGCAGGGCTACGGCGTAGTTTTGGGGTATTTCTAACGGCTGACTTGGTTGGAACTCCTTCAGATTGGGCGAAACATCAGAGAGAATCGGCCCGTGTCGGGTATAGCGAACCGTTTGGACAATTGGTTGACTTCCGGCAACTTGAATCGTCTCTTGCAGGAGTTTCATGTCAACCCATTTGCCATTTACCTCATACTGATTGGGATTATTGGGATTGATTTTCTCAATGTATAAATCCATTACATCAGATAGTACATTAGTTACACCCCAAGCAATGCGATCGCTATGACCAATAATTACGCCAATCATTCCCGCAAAGGAAAAGCCAGTAACGTTGTAAGGACATTCTGCACTCTTAGATATACAATGCAAACCAACCTCATACCAGATAGAGGGTATTTGCACACCTAAGTGGGGATCGTTTGCTAAAATTGGCTTACCTGTATCTGTGCGATCGCCAGATATTACCCAGTTATTGGAACCAATACCTATTCCCGTTGGCCCGATGAGTTGTTCCAAAGCCATCATCGGCTTGGTAATTGACTCTATTCCCTCCTGAATATCAAAGGCAGTGAATGGCGTATCATCAGAATTTTCATCCTCTCCTGTTTTCCCTTTCTGGAACTCAGGTAAAATCGCTGGCAAATCTTGAGGATACGGTGGATAAAGTTCCTCAACTTGAGCGGGAGTAAGGGTTTTAAGCAGGATGGCACGTTCAACTTCACTCTGAAAATTTGTACCCAAATCGTAAGCCATTACCTTCCCCCAAGTTAGGGAGTGCAATATTTGCCAAGGTTCTGGCTTATACTTAGGATTGAGGAATTTTAACACAGCATATTCTAGACTCAGGGCGCTGCCTTGATGCTCTTTCAGATAGGCATTGACACCATCTGAGTATGCTTCCAGATATGCCTTCATCTCTGCATTAATTTCTTGAATTTCTTGCTGCGCCACCCTTGCCCAACCCATTGTTCGCAGATATCTGTCAGTGTCAACCTGAGAGGAACCAAACATTTCTGAGAGTCGCCCAGAACCGATGTGTCGCCAAAAATCCATTTGCCAAAAACGATCTTGGGCGTGGATATAACCTTGCGCCATAAATAAATCGTGGGAGTTGGCAGCATAAATGTGGGGAATTCCCCATTTATCGCGTTGGACAGTTACTTCCGCTTTGAGTTCAGGTAGTTGAATTGTGCCACTCTCTTGAGCAAAGGATTGACGCACAGTGTATGTGGCGAATCCCGCTAACAATAGCCCCAGCACTAACAGGAAAATCAGAGTAATTTTAAGTCTTTTACCTAACCAACCTTTCCTGGAGTTTTTCATTTGAGCTTCCCGTGGCATTGTTTAGTAAAATCAGGCAATATTACAAGGTATTTAATCAGAATCTTCAGAAAAGTGCGATCTGCCCATTTAAAATTTTGTTTAGCTGCCAGTAGAACAATAGTATCGCTCTCCTATGTTCCAAAGCTTCAGCGCAACCATCAAAAACAGAATGCCTGCGATTGGCGAAACATAGCAAAACCACAAAGGCACTAAAAAAACATTTTCTTTTTCAAGTACTGCAAGCAAAGGAAAATAACTGACGCAAGCAAGGGGTATCAAGAACGTAAAGAATCGCTGAAACCACTTGCTATAAATTGAAAGAGGGTACTGACCTGTTTCGACTCCTCCATAAGTAAGGATATTCATAATTTCGAGAGATTCAATAGTCCAGAATGTGAGGGTTGCTTGCATAATGACAATGCCAACAAAGAGTGCAACCCCACCAAGAAATGAAGTGCCCAAAAGCCATAAATTTTTAAAAGTTAAAGGGATGTGAAGAGATGAAATTGACCACCCCATAACAACTATTCCTTGAGAAAATCTTCCGATTCGTTTCAAAGTAAATTCTTTACCTAAAAGTTGAAGTGCTGTAGTGCGGGGACGAAGAAGTAAACGGTCGAAATCTCCACTTTTAATTATTGTTGTAAATGAGTCAAAACCTTTTCCAAGGGCATCCGCACAAGCGAAAGAAATATTGATTATTCCATAAAAGAGAGCAACTTCATTCAAAGTCCACGTACCAATACTATTAAAACGAGTAAAAAGTGCCCAGACTCCAAAAAATTCAACAGCAGTTCCTATAAGTTGCCCTATAATTTGCAGCCAGAAGGAAACTTTGTATTGCATTTGCGACTTGAAAGATACAGAAATATATCGAAGGTAAAGCAAAAAATCGTTCATAGTCGCTTTTTTATTTTGACTCGAAATCAATTAGCTAATCTAGCTTCCTGTTTGAAAAATATTCCGAATTATTTACTCATCCACCCTGAATTACAAGCTTTTTGATGCCATGTTTCACAATGACACGCCCAAGGATAATAATGATAATTATCCAAAAAGTTTGATGCAACAAAATATTAAACAGGGCATTTGGTTGAAGATTACCAGTAAAAAGACGAAAAGGTTTGTCGATTAGTCCTGAAAAAGGAAGTGCATTCAAAAAAGGTTTGCTCCACTCAGGAAAAAGTGGCAAAGGAACAATCATTCCAGACAAGACAATAATAAGGGTGGGTAGAACATTATTAATTCCCTCACCAGAAATTGTCCACATCATTGATACAGTAAGAAGCATTGTCAATGCAGACGAAAGGAAAATTGCGTCAATAAAAGAGAGAAAAAAGGCAAGAAAAGAAGCAAAGGTGGGTGGAACAGAAAGCGACCATTCATCAAGCCCAAAAATGGGAAAAATAAAACTTGTGACACAAAGAAGCGGAATAGCACGAAGTATTAGGGGCGCTATGCGAAGTGCCAAGGCGCGAGTAAACCAAAAATTATAAAGGTCTGTGGGTCGGAGAAGATCGTATCCTACGGCACCAGTTCGGATGAGTTCTTGAATATCTCTATCACCTCCCCAAGGGACAATCGCCATCAGAAATGCCTGTCCTAGCCATATATAGCCTACAGCTTGTTGAAAAGTGATAGGTTGAGCAGAGGTTGTATGAGTAAAGAATGCTTGTAAAACCATTACTTTCACTAACCCCCAAAAAAGCTGAGTTACAACGCCTGCTAAAGCAGCAGTACGGTATTGCAACAGTAGTGCAAATCTAGCAACAAACAGTGACCAATATGCTTTCATGCGAAAATTTCTGCTGAATTTGCATAAAGTTCAGCAACTATCTCTTCAATGGGTGGATTTTCTACAAAAAGATCCTCTACTTCGTGTTGCGAGGTAACTTGGCTAATCAAAGACGCAGCAGAAAGCTTTATAGGATCGAAAGCAAGAGTTACAGTGCGACCTTCTTTAGAGATAATACTGACTCCTTCTTGCTCAAAGAAGAAATCATCGTTTGCTAGGTCGATTCTTAAGTACCGACGTGAGGAAACTTGAGAACGCAGTGCTGCTAAAGTTCCATCACAAAGGATTTCACCTCCACCAATAATAATTATGCGATCGCACAATGCTTCGATATCATCCATATCATGGGTAGTCAGGATGGTGGTTACTTGATGAGTTTTATTCAGCGCTTTGATAAATTTTCTGACTGCAAGCTTGGAAACTGCATCAAGCCCGATGGTAGGTTCATCAAGAAAAAGAATTTCAGGTCTGTGAAGCATGGCTGCTGCAAAATCACATCGCATCCTTTGACCAAGGCTTAACTGTCTCACCGGAGTCGAGAGAAAGTTTCCAAGACCAAGCAAATCAATCATTTCTTCGCGTGTCTGGCGATACTCTGATTGGGGAACGCGATAAATATCCCGCAGCAAATCAAAAGACTCAATCACTGGCAAATCCCACCAGAGTTGTGTTCTTTGACCAAACACTACACCGATACGATTAACGTGCTTAATTCTATCTTTCCAAGGAGTTCGACCGCCAATTATGCATTTTCCACTAGAAGGTACGAGAATACCGCTGAGAATTTTAATAGTAGTCGATTTACCTGCTCCATTTGGGCCAATGTATCCTACAAGTTCTCCCCGTTCTACAGAAAACGAAACTCCTTTGAGAGCATAAACAACTCTTGTTTTTCGCTGCACAAGCCCTCGTATTGAACCGAAAAGCCCAGAAGAACGTTCAGATACAAAGAAAGTCTTCCTCAGATTTTCGACAATAATGTGAGACATATTTTCCTAGTCTGTTATCGCTTGCAGAAGTGTTTTTTTACTTAGAATACATCTACTAACCCAGACCTGACACAGCTAAAATAATTTAAAGGAAGCTCTTCAGCAGAACCACAACGCTGAAAATTAATCTAAAAATATCTTATTGGTACGATCGCAGGAGGCAAAAAATGGGCTTGGCTGGATTAAGAATTGTGTTGGTAGAACCAGCTGGGCCGATAAATATCGGCGCGATCGCCAGGGTAATGAAAAATTTCGGGCTATATAATTTAGTATTAGTGAACCCCCAATGCGATCCGCTATCGACGGAAGCTTTGATGATGGCTGTTCATGCTCAGGAAATTATCGAATCTGCGGAATTAGTGGCGACCTTACCAGAAGCATTGCATGGATGTGTACGGGCGATCGCTACTACCGGTCGCGTTCGGAGTCTAGAAACACCTTTAGAAAATCCCCGCACCGCACTACCCTGGTTACTTGAGGAACCAGAAAAACCCGCAGCCCTGATTTTTGGCAGGGAAGACCGGGGATTAAGCAATGAAGAATTAAATTATGCCCAGAGGTTTGTTGGTATTCCCACAAGTCAAGATTATGTAGCCCTAAATTTGGCTACCGCCGTAGCAATCTGTTGTTATGAATTGTCACAATGCGCCCAGCAAGCTGACATTCAGACCTTACCCCAAACTGAACTCGCACCCTTAGATGTTGTGGAAGGATACTACCAGCAATTAGAATCACTATTACTGAAAATTGGTTATGTGTATCCCCATACGGCAGCTAGTCGCATGGGAAAATTTCGCCAGCTATATAATCGCGCTCACCTGAAAAGTGGGGAAGTAGCCATGCTCCGAGGAATTTTACAGCAGGTAGAATGGGCCCTGAAAAACCAAAGGGATGGTGAAAACTTGTAATTATTCGTTTAATATATACGCAATCATCCCCCCAAAATATTTAATATGGCTTAAAGTAAACACAAAAATGCTACTTAGTGGCAAAGTGGAATTTGAGTATTAATATTGCTTAAAGATTAAGTTTTGGGTCAGGAGTCTGCAAGAAAACAGTCAAGTCGGTCACAAGGAGTAACTGTGTCAGAGTCAAGTGACGAACTAACAGCTTTCTCGCGGCGACAACCCTTAAATCGCCGCCAACGTCCACAAAAAGTTCAAAAAGTGGCACAAAAGAAAGTTAAAGCTAACAGCCAGCAACAAGCTACGAATGGACGAGAAGCAGCGCTAGCACGCCCAAAAAATCGCATCAGTCCTCCCCCAACGCCTGGTGCTACACGGAGGGTAAAATCGGGGTTAGTCATGCCAACAGCAGTCAAACCAATACCTACTGTGAAGGGGAAAATTCCTCCTTTCCGACCAGGTGCTGTGATGGTTAAAGCTGTGCGGATGGAAAAGCCAAAAACAGGTAGGCGCTCATCGCGGAAGACGCGGTTAAAGCCAATGGCGAAAACTATATTGTATATTGTGCGGTTATTGATTGTGGGTGTTGGGATGGGTGCAATTGTGGGCACTGTGTTATCAGTATTAGACCCAGCGAATCGCATCAGCACCACTTCTGCGCCCCAATCTAATAGTAATGTGCGATCGCAGCCGCAACCAGCCCAAACTCCCCCAGCCGCCGCTTCCAGCCTATACCTATCCCAGGAAATTACCTCTTTGAAAAATGCCGTGCAAAATTTGGCCACCACCAACCCAAATCTTACACCCGGCGTTTTCTTGGTAGATTTGGATACTGGTAATTATGTAGATGTCAATAGTTCTACCAGTTTTCCGGCAGCTAGCACGATTAAAGTGCCGATTCTGATTGCCTTTTTCCAGGATGTGGACGCGGGGAAAATTCGCCTGGATGAAATGCTGACCATGCAACAGGATTCAATAGCTGGCGGTTCGGGAAATCTGCAATACAAACCAGCCGGAACCCAGTACGCCGCTCTGGAAGTCGTCACTAAAATGATTACAATCAGCGACAACACGGCGACAAATATGCTGATTGCCAAACTGGGAGGGATAGAGGCGTTAAACCAGCGTTTCCGCAGTTGGGGATTGACAACCACAACAATTCGTAATCAACTCCCAGATTTGCAAGGGACAAACACCACCAGTCCCAAGGAACTAGGGAATTTGATGGCGATTGTGAGTCAGGGGAATTTAGTCAGTGTGCCATCACGCGATCTCATGCTCGATATCTTGCGTCGTACCGAGAAAAATACTCTCCTACCATCAGGTTTGGGAACAGGCGCAAGAGCATACCACAAAACGGGTGATATCGGCACAATGTTGGCAGACACAGGTTTAATTGTTGTTCCAACTGGCAAGCGTTATATAGCCTCTGTCATGGTACAACGCCCCGAAAACGATCCTCGCGCCGAAAAATTGATTAGCTCAATTTCTCGTGCTGCCTACGAAGAATTTAGCCAGAATGCTGCCGCATCCAATAGTCCGACAAGCATTATACCCACAAATGGTTATCAGCCCCAGGTTGCGAATCCTGCTTTACCCAACGGTACAACAGGCACAGTGCCCATGAACATTTATCAGCCTCCTGTTGTCAGTTCTCCACCCAACGGTATAGGAAGTACTGTACCTACAAACGGTTATCAATCTCCAGTTATGAATCCCCAGTATTATCCACCAAGATAATTCATAATTAAAAACGACAGTTTGATTTTAATTTGGCTTGAAATCCCTATGCCATAAATGCGATCGCTAGATTGCTAAAAACAAAGCTAAACAATGCTGTTGTCTTTTAACTCTTAACTTTTTTGATATCGCATTCCTGGCAGTTGCGAAACTAAACCCATAAGTTCCAACTGTAACAAAGCACTGGAAACTGAACCAGCAGCCATGCCGGTTTGTTGAACAATAAAATCGAAGGGTAAAGGATCGCTTGTGAGTGCCTCCATTACTCTTTGCAATTCTGGTGATAAAGTTGGTAAACTTAACTGTTCTGGCACTGTAGAAGCCTCAATTCCATCAATTTGTGGGATTGCTCCCAGCATTGTTAATAGTTCATCTAGTTCCTTAAGAATGAAAGAAGCTCCCTGGCTTAGTAACTTTAAGCACCCTTGGGATGGATAATCGTCCAGTCTCCCAGGTAATGCATATACATCTCTGCCAAATTCATTGGCGTAGGTAGCAGTAATTAAGGCACCAGATTTAATCGGTGCTTCCATTACCAGGATGGCGCGGCTTAAGCCTGCAATAATGCGGTTGCGACGGGGGAAGTGCGTGCGATTGGGTGGGGTTTTGGTGGGGTACTCACTTACGACTAACCCATCTGTCAAAATTTGCTTGTACAAATCCCGATTTTTATGTGGATAGATGACATCTACACCAGTTCCTAAAACTGCGATCGTCCGTCCACCTGCTTTCATGGCGGCGATGTGGCTTTCTGTGTCAATTCCCTCTGCCATCCCAGAAACAACCGTAAAGCCATTTTTAGCCAAAGCTGTACTAATTTGGCGAGTCCAACGAATACCATATTCTGAGGGTTGGCGAGTGCCGACAATTCCAACCATCGGTTTTTGTCCGAGATTTTCTTGGAGTTCGACTTCACCACGATAGTATAAAATCGGTGGAGGACTGGGAGTTTCCAGCAGTAAACGAGGATAATCTGCATCTGCTGGTGTCCAGAAATTGGGGTTTTCCTGCTGGTGCTTGGTGAAAAGTTGTTCTGGGTGCAAACGCGATCGCTGTTGTACTACTTTTTCTAGTGTCTGAAAACCCAAACCTTCTACCTCTCCTAACTGTAACTTGGTAGCGTTCCAAGCTGTTGCCAGCGTGCCAAAATGCTGTTGCATCCGTCGCAGCAATACCGGGCCAATTCCCGAAATTTGCGTCCAAGCTAGCCAATATGCGCCTTCTTCTACCACCATTCCATCCTCACTCCTACTGGATTGAGTATTCCCAATCCCCAATCCTTAATCCCTAATTCCCCTTGACTTTTGACTCTTGACTATTAACTATTGAGTATTATTTTTTGATCTTCTGTGATGAAATATTTCTATCGTCTTCTAATAAGCCTATCTGGGTGCTTAATATTTTTGCTGCTACATAGTTGTTTTGATTTGTTGCCTAGTTTAGCAGCCGAAAAAGTTACTGTCAGGTACGGATTGTTTGAGCAATCGATCCCAGTAGCAGATATACGCAACTATGGCGAGACACAAAAGGTTTCTGGCGATCTAAAATCTTTTTTAGGTTACTTCAGCGCTAAAGATAAACAGAAGTTTCAAGATGCTCTTCAGGTGAAAATGTCGCTTGATATTGCGGCTTTAGATAAGCTGATCGATACAGGAATGGGCAAGCAAATTTTATCTTTTGTTTCCCAAGCGACTGTCTTTCCGACACGTTCTGCGATCGCCCGTAGCGATCGAGGCAGTATCCAAGCGCTACGATCTGCTATTATCTTAGGAGCCAAATCACCAGAAGGTTTAGGAATAACCAGCTTTCTAGAAGCCTATCCTAGTAATCAACTCGTCTTTGACGTATCAAAAATTTCCCAGCTAGTCAGCATGGCCAATTTATCTTCTGGTTCTGCTAGCGCACCACCGAAAGACGACGTAAGTTCTTCACCGTTAGGGCAAATTGCACTGCAATATCAGATACTTGCTGCTCAAGATAAACAGTTCTCAGGTTGCTTATTTGGCGATTCTGTTTCGGCTGAACTTGGCAATACTCTTGGGAATGGCACTTTTAATTTTGGCTTAAATGGTCTGAGTACAATCTCTTTAGTGGAGCAACTTAAAAGTTTAATTCCTACCAAGGTGAAATGTGAAAAAGCCATTATTGCCATCGGTGGAAACGATGCTTGGTATGGAATTAGTGATGAGTTGTTTAGCAAAAACCTGCAAGCGGCGATCGCACTTGTAAGAACAATGGGAAATAAAGAGATTTTTCTGATTCCAGCTTTTTATTCAACAGTTGCAGCCAGCTTAGATCCAACTTTAGCAGCCCCACTTCCTAGAGTCGAACAAATTAATGTTCTGATTAATCAAGTTGCTGAGACAGAAAAAGTGCCGGTTGAAGCAGCAGGACTAGCACCCTTGTATGAAAATAATGTTCTTAAAGAAAATTTGACAAGTGATGGCGACCATCTGAATGCAGAGGGGCTAAAAATTTATCGACAAGCATTATTACAAATTCTGCAAAAGTAATATAGCTATCCTAAATAATTGCTAAAAATTTTAGAGATGATTGGGCGAATAGAATTAACTGTTGACGAATTAATCGGAGGTCTAATCCATTCGCCCCAATCCATCTTAATTTCTTTAAATGGTCGTGGCGTTAGCTAAAAACGTCCTTCTGGATAGTAGGAAAAAGTTGTTTAAAAATTGGTAATGGGTAAAAGCCTGCATTATAATTTTTCCATTTTGCACCCAATCCCTTTACCTAATCTCCCCTCAGTTGGGGAGGTGTCCAGTTTTTTGTCTTTAAAATACGTTTAACATCATTGTAATTTATGGGTGCATAATTATGGCAATCTACCCCCACATCAAAAGATAAAGACGTGGAATCGTCAGGTAATTGACCATGTGAGTGTCCGTAAAGATGACAAGTACCGTAGTGAGAAGCTTGCCAAACTCTCATAGCATAGTGCAACAGAACGATTAATTGTCTGCCTTGATATGCCTCCGAATCTGGCATTGTCAACTCGTAATAATCTTTGATCCACTCAAAACGGTCTTTACAAGCTTCGGCTGCTTTATCGTGATTGCCACGAATTAGATATATTTTACCGTTAAGCCGTTGAAGAATTTTCTGTAATTTCTGAGGAGAACACAGTCCAACATCTCCTACATGATACACTTCATCATCAGCAGAGACTTTGCTGTTCCAGTTCTCAATTAATGCTTCATCCATCTCCTCAACAGAAGAAAACGGTCTTTCTGTGTACTCTAAGATTTTTTTATGCCCGAAATGAGTATCAGCAGTAAACCAAATCATCATTGAACCTGTTTTGTTAGAGGTTGTTTGAAAAGTATTTCGCTGTAACTTTAGACACTTTTAGATCCCCCCTAACCCCCCTTAAAAAGGGGGGAATCGGAATCAAAGTCTCCCAATTTATCGGGAGATTTAGAGGGATCTAAGACTTTTGATACCAGCAAGAGGACTTTTCAAACATCCTCTTAGGGTATTTTTGAAAAATTGTAAAGTTAACTCCTGGGAGGATAGCTCAACTTTATCCATTTTTCGCTAATAACGCAGCCAAATTATGAACTATGAATTATTACTTTTAGGCTTTCCAATTCAAAAACCGCGCATAAATATAAGCGACGCCTTCATCAATAATTGTCCGCACGCCTTGGCTAGAATCCCACCATTTGCTTGGATCGTAATCTTGTGTTTCAGCAGCGATCGCACCAACTTTCACTTTAGGGCTGAGTAGTTTTCTGAACAGCAACCAACTTCTACGAGTGTGAACGTCCAAAGAAAAAAGATTAATTGATTGTAGCTTTAAATTTGAATTAGATAGCCAGCGATCGAACTCGGCAGCAGATGCATAACTACGATCCTTAATTACCATAGGTGTAGGAACAGCTACCACCTTCTCCGATTCTAAACCGAGTTTCTCAAAGGTGGCAGCTGATACTTCTGCAAAGTTTTTGTATTCGCTAAGATAATTTCCTTTTTCTATTGAGCCTCCCGTGGTAATTACTAGACGATAAGAACCGTTTTTAAATTCAGTCAAAGCTTGTTGGATGGCATAATCTGGTAGCCATCCTTCAACAACTAATATTTCTGCTGATTTGATCGGGGAAGTCACGGCGAGAAATGAGTGTACATGAGTGATAGTGAAAAATATTAAGTAAGCAATCAAAGCGATCGCAATCGCCCACCCCTGAGCCGTAAGTGTCCACATTTCTTGGCGTTTTATTAGTTTGATTTTTGGAAATTTTTGACACCGACGATTTTTTGCCTGCATTAAACCTTAGCTAAACGTTGTTCTTTTAAGTAAGTAAATACAGACTTATCTCCAATATCAGCAGGAATTGCTTGCACTGTCTTTCTCAAGGCAAATACCAAAAACAACGTTGCCCAAATTCCTAATAAAACACTTTCACCCTGAACTGGTAAAATTCCCACCAAATGTCCTAACAACAGTAGCGGTACTATTAGGGTTAATACTTTGGTTTCCAAACGATTGAAGCAAAAAGCCTCTTTAAAATAAATCCCTGTCAAAGCAACGAAAATAAAACCAACTCCAAATAAGGTGAGAGGCTGATTGTAAACAGTCAGAGCTAAAGGTTCAGTATTAGAGATTGCCAGAATCACTGACGCTATACTACCGATAGCCCAAAAAATTTGCAACATTCGATGCAGTGATGCCATGTAGATATGAATGGTAAATAAACTTACACCAAGAGCGAGACTAAAACAAGCATATAAAGGTGTAAGTGCAGTTACAATCGGGTTATTGTTGAACAAAACCAAACCGCTACCGATAGCAAAGCTCAGTGCTGCTACCATTAAGCCGGCACGGTAGATAATCACGCTAGTGCGATCGCTCTGAGTAATTGTAAATTCCCCAAACTGACCTTGATAAACTTCTGGTGAAGATAGTGTTTGCGTAGTCATAGTTAAAAATATTGTTACGATTTACTAATAGAGTACAACGGGAAATTCCTGAAAGCTTACTTTTATTATTATGGGCAAGGAAACTAACTTAAGTGTCACAATGCCAAAATTTTTAGGTCACTTTTGTAGTATCGGTTGACTTGATATACATGTTAGCGGACGAGTTATCTCTACCGTTTGACTGGATTTCCTTGGAGAGCGAAAGACATAGCAACTAGTCTCATCACGGCGGAAATCCTAGCTACCATCTCAATTAACCAGACTAACAAGGGGTAAAATCTTCTCGTTAAAGGTAGGCAAACCTCCGCTAGCATGTACTAGTAATTAACAACGGTTTGTATAGTCTCTAGTTTAGCTGAGGACTTGATTGTAAAATTTGACTTTAGTCGTAGACATTAGAAATTGACAAATTTTAAATTTAGTGCATAAAAAAATTGGCAATCAGATAACACCATAGTTAAAAGCCAGATGAGCGATCGCATTTGTCTAAAGAGTTGCAAAAGTGTAGACCCTTTTAGGTCTTATTTAGCAACAACTCTAATTTATCAAGATTCGCGGAAAACCCCATGCAATACGCTTGGGGATTATTGCGGTCTACGGAGCGAAGCGAAGTAGACAATTACCTTTGAATGTTAAAATAGAAAAGTGAGTATGAGCATCTGTCTACGTGTTGAAGCATTCACGTTTGCGGTGAGATTCCGGCACAGTAAGTCACTACTGCTTAAAAGCAGCAAGCCTAAACAACTGACAAGCAATATCAGAATGCCGAGCGTACCTATCTGGCTTAGTGATGGACTCTGAAAGCAAATCCAAACCACACAAAAGTAAGCCCAATTCTTACGCCAATCGATGGGGGTGTTAGTTTGAGGGTCTAGAGGGACACTTGAATGTCCCACTGTCATCACGAGATGTCAGGAATCCCCATCCGCATAAGCGGTGGGGTGGTTCAAAACTTGCTCATCCGTGCTGAAAAAGTATGGTGGCATTATCTAATCTAATTTGATAGTAGTATAGGTTAACGAGGATCTACAGCAGGTTTGCGATCGACTAGACTAACTTGGTTTTGCTTGACTACTACAGTGATAAGTGGTAAAGAACGTTTGGCTGGGCCATGAACGACTCGACCCTGAGAATCGTATTGAGATCCATGACAAGGACAAATAAAGTGATTCTTCTCAAGATTCCACTCAACTGTACATCCTAAATGGGTACAAGTTGGATTGATAGCATACTCAGCAATCTTTGGCCCGTCTTGAACGATCAGATAATCAACGCTCTTGTCTGGTAAGCCTTTTACAAGAATCGGAATTCCAGGCTTTGCGGTTGTCAATAATGCATTAGCCTGAATTTCTTTACCGTCTTTGTCTCGTGCTAGAGATCCGGGAAGATAATTTTGACAGCGCGAATTCTTTGGATACAGAGAGCAAAGGGTTTCTAGGCTGATCTCATGACCTTGGCTGACTTTGGGAAATAGATATCCGATCGCTAATGATGCTGCTGTACCACCTAGCGTATAAGTTAAAAAATCGCGGCGCGTTTTTATACTAGCTGGAATTTTGGCATTTGTAGAAAAATTTTCTTTCATGACCCGATTTACCAAGAAAGGTCTACTAACATATTACGGTGCAATCGCTTAGAATCATTTTTCGTTTTTAAGTTGTTGAGCGGTAAGAATACCGTATTTAGGACTAAATAGTAATGCCAACAAAAAATATCTAACTTAAGAAGTGTTCTTGTCAAATCTATTCTCAAAGTCTCTCTAGAGAAAGAACACCTTGTATCTGGGATTTTCTACAGTGTTATTGGTAAAGATACATTGTTTAATACCTGAAAAAGCTATGACAACTGAGAATAATCAACCAGTGAGTAAAGATTGGCATTCTAGCGAAGAACCCAATGTGAAGGAAAGAAACTTAACTGCAAATCCTGGAGATAAGATTGCTGATGAGTCTCAATCTGTTGAAGAAAAAGCTCAACAGAAAGCTGTTGATGATGTACCAGATATTACAGGCGATAGAATCACAGTCCCGACTTACTTCGTTGTGGATGAACCTAACGGAGAAAAGAAGGCACTCCACCACATTAAAGATGCTGAAGAAATTTCCGACGTAATTCGGCAAGCACGAGTTGACGAAAATGGAAATCGGATTTGGTAGTAGTCACTCATTGAAGAGACACGGGGACACGGGGACACGGAGAGTTATTTCTTTGCGTCCCCGTATCTGTCTTTTTGGATCGAGTTAGTCTATTCATGACACAATCAAAATATAAACGTAATGGTAGATGTCAGAAATACTAAGCTCGACTTTATCCATTTTTTTGCAAGGCTATCCTCCTGCGGAGTAGTTGCACGAACGCCTAAGCAGAAACTTATACCGAACAGTAAGCAACATAGCGACCAAGTTATAAAATAGCTGTTTATAGACGTTGAACTAACAAAGTTTTTTAATGTTATGCCGCCACTACAACGACACGTTACTTCTACTGACAGCTATAACTACCTGCTATTTTTACCAGATGGACTGCACCCAGATGGCGATCGCAACGAAATACAACAGGCACTTTTACCAACAATCTTATTTTTACACGGTGCGGGTCAGCGAGGTTCTGACTTAGATGATGTCAGAAAGCACGGTGTCGCCAAGGTTGTAGAACAACAGTCGGATTTTCCCTTCATTGTCATTTCTCCCCAATGTCCGCGCCGTGAATATTGGAATATAGAGCGATTGAGTACCCTTCTAGATGAGGTTATTGCATCCTGTGCTGTCGATCCAGATCGGGTTTACCTGACCGGCTTAAGCATGGGTGGCTATGGAACATGGCATTTAGCAGCAGCACAGCCAGAACGATTTGCTGCGATCGCGCCTATTTGTGGTGGTGGTAATCCACAAGCAGCAGGTAAGTTGAAAAATCTTCCTGTGTGGGCATTTCACGGAGCCAAAGATAATGTCGTTCCCTTAAGTGAGTCAGAAATTATGGTTTCTGCACTCAAAGTCCATGACGGGAATGTAAAATTTACAGTTTACCCAGAAGCCAATCACGACTCATGGACGCAGACATATAATAACCCAGAATTGTATGAGTGGTTTTTACAACATTGGCGGCAGACTGTGGGTTAGAGATAGTTTTCTCTGCATTGGAATACCCTTTAAATTAAATTAGAATCTTGAGTTGTATTAGGATTAATAGTGCGCTTTCTGAGCAGAGCGTTAAATATACATATTTTTACTTAAACTTTATAAAATTCTGTAAAAATATTAAAAATTTTTTGGTAAACTCACGTAGCTCTTAGTTAAAGTTCAACAAATACCTGGCACTGGTAAATATGAATTTGTGCCGATTAAACCTTAGTTTTGAAGAGGTTTCCGACTTCCCGATAGAAAAGCAAGCTACGCACAGCTTTTCTCTTTCTCCCAAAGGGAGAGGCTAGCGCCAAGGGAGAAGTGGCGTTTGAGGAACGAAACCCAACATTTTCAGGCATTTATTGGATTTTACTTCCCTCGGAATGCTGTGCGCGTTCGTTAAACCCAACAATTATTTTTAACTAGACTGTATTGGGATCTAATCTAATTGACACGCATTGAACTGCGAAATTTGTAGTACCCTCTTGACATAATGTCGGATATATACTACAAATGTAGCATGAAAAATAAAAGCCTCCTCAAAAGGCAAAACTAAAACCTCTCAGAAGCTTGACAATTGCATAGATGCCACTTTTGGGGCCGCGATTGGTGTTCGACTGCTCCGAAGCCAACAAACGGACGGTTGCAGGATTCGGGTTCGATTCCCGACGGCTCCACCAAACTTGACTGCGGTTGAAGTTGTGTAGACGCTTCCTTCGCAAGATTGAGAGCATCGCAATTATACAAACTTGGGTCTGTAGCTCTAACGGTAGAGTTCCTAGATGTCACTTGTGCCCTGACAGAAAAAGCTTACATACTTGCTCAATGGTAGAGCGATCGTCTCTAAAACGATAAGGTGCAGGTTCAATTCCTGCGGTGTTACCACAGCTTTTTCAACTTGCATGAGGTGTGAGTGTAACTCTCACAGGGAGGGTATCGGTTCAATCCCGATCAGATCCACTAATACGAATTTATAATTCGTAATTCGTAATTACAGCAAGAGGTGATTGCAATGGTTCATATTCGATTTGAAGGACGTTCTGTTGATGTGCCAAAAACCCAATTGGGAATTGCAGTAGGGATGAATGATGTGGCGGTGAAGGAGCGTGTTGCTCGACATTTAGATGTGAATAGCGATCGCCTTTCTGCTTACGTAATCGATCGCCGTCCTAGTGGCGATCTGATCGTCCGCCCTGAAGCTGTCTATGGTTGAAGTACCTAGTACACCACGGCGTAAATAAAGCTACCATTTAAAATCAACGAAAGGCTTACGCTGTATTCATTTTGAATTTTGAATTTTGAATTTTGAATTCCGCCTTGCGGTACTAGTTATCCGTGCCCCAACAGAAGAAGCATACATACACATTAAAAATGGCCCTAAGGTAGCGAAATTCGAGCGATCGAGCAAGTCAAGTATTGTAAGTCTCTTGCAGATTTAAGATACGTGCCCACTGCCAATATTTGGTAAGAGCGGCCATAAGCTGTAAAAAGCTTCTCAAACTTGCACGGATTAATTTATACAAGTCTGCAAAAAGAAAGATACAAATTGAAATCTGAAAACGCAGATTAAATCTGACTTTCTTCATTACGAATTGGTATTAATCCTTTATTCCGCGCCCTAACTTGTGAAGCTTACACACATCCGGCAACGGAATGCAGGTTCAACTCCTGTCGCTCCCTCTGATGGGAGCGTAGCCAAACTGGTATAGGCAACTGTGAAAACTGCTTTGCTAACTTGTGCGGAATTCCAATTATTTAAATTGGATTTATCTATAGGAATCCGGTTTGATTTCTGAAAATATCCGTAGGATGTGTTAGCACGGAGAGTACGGCATCAAACCCTTGATAATCGTGCGTTACGAACTCCGTTCTAACACAACGCCAGTTGCTACAACGGAGGGAACCTCCGCAACGCACTGGCTCCTCTACAATACCTAATTTCGTTCAAAAATCAAATAGTAATCCTATATAACCTTTACTCAATACGGAGGGGAGTTCAATGATGTTAGCTAACTCATGTTTAATAACAATTCAATTAGAACAACTGCATTTAAACAACGTGAGATATGAGCGAACATCGTTTGAGCGAGATTGTGATTGAGCGTCCTCGCGGTGGTAGGAGAATTAGCCTCAAAAAGGTGACTGGCTTTAAGAAGCAATTATACAAAATCACCGAGGATGCGATTCAGGATGGATTGTTGAATCCTTACCTGATTAAACCTATAAATAAATCCAAGTATCTTTCGGATCATCTCGGCCCGCTACGTCGGTTTTTGCGATCGCAAGTCGGACAGCCTTGGAATGAGGTTTACAGCCAACTGTGTCAACGATTAAATCCCAACACAATGGCAGGACAGCATGTTATCGATCATGTGTGGGACTACGTTGAACGGCATGTGGAAATAATTGATGGTGGTTTTTACAGCAAGCCTTACCAAGGGTATGGAATACAGCTAAATACAAACCACCGCGATCGCTTCTATATCCATCCTGAAACCGGAATTCTTTGTGCAGTCGAGAAAGTACCTCGAAAGCAGAAGCAAAAGCCGGAACAAACCGATATTCTCATCATTGATAATTATCATGAATACCAGAAGCTAAATGAGATTTGGTATTTAATTACCTTTGAAGATTTGCCATCGCCACCCACTCATTATGTGACGGATGCTGTCAAAGGTATAATTCATTGTTCTGTGGCATATACAGGTCGAATGATTTACGCTGTTAGTAAAAAGCAGTGTAACAAGAAAGAAATTCGGTTTATTTTAAATCAACTTTCTAAAAACTAAAATTTTCACTTCGTGCCCTAACTGAAAAAGCTTACATACTAGCCGAATGGTAAGGCACTTGACTGAAGATCAAGCAACTACGGGTTCAAATCCCGTGTGTGAATCAACAGCTTTTTCGACTTGCACGAAGCGATCTTATTTCATTTAAATATGGAGGTGAGAATGATGAAAAAGATTAATTCTTTCAACATCGAGCCTGAAGATTTCGACGATTTCTGCTTTTGAATCATTGAGCAAACGTCGTCGTGGCTTCCCATCTGAAAAAGCTGTTAAACGTGGCCATCGCCTTGTTCATGGCGACAAGGAACTACAAGAAAAGCTTGGTAACAATGACCTTTGTCTTTGTGGTTCTGGTCGCTGCTTTCAAGAAATGCTGTCGCAATAGTGGCAGATATGATGGTAGCTTACGCAGCTACTACTTTTAGGGAGTAGTACTAACGATTTCGATTTACATCAAAACTGGCAGTTGTTGCCGCGCCCCGATCGCAGAAGCTTACATAATTTTGCAAAAGTTATACTCAATGCTTCTACAACTTGCGCGGTGACTTTATCGCTCCGCGTGCAACATCTGCCTCCTTCAATTTCGGATTTTAGATTGCAATTCAAAATCTAAAATCCAAAATCCAAAATTCCTAAAGGAGGTTCCCATGAATACCGCAGAACGCGATTTGCGTCTGGAAATGCTCAATAGTTTGCTGACAACTCCTCACCGCAAACTTGAGCAAGTCGCAGAAATTCACCAGTTAATTGTTGAACTCGATCCCCTTTTCTACGGACATTTAGCAGTCTGGTATCAGCGTCATGGCGATGTCCGCGACCATAAAGAAGTATTCCTCGCTCATTTACTAACCAGCAATTTGATTGAACACCGAGATGCTGGATTTATGATGCTGCAAGAGTTTCCGCCCTATCAGGTGGCTCGTGTGGTGGACTTCATGAAGCAGCAGCAAAATAAGCTGCCTCGTTCCGCTCGGACTGCGGTACGGCGTTATTTGAAGGTACGGGAGAGCAATCCGGCTCTGTTCGATCGCGCCGCTTTGCGAGGTCGTAAGGCAATGAAGCACTTATATGCTTCACTGCACATTAAGCCAAATGAACGGGCAAATGCGATTCTGTTTGGCGATACTCCTCCAGAGGGTTCCTTGGCAGATGTGCTGAAGCAGCTTGCTAAGGCAGAAAATGCCGCAGAACAGGCGCGGCTGATTGTGGAGTTCAAAATTCCCTATACGATCGCAGTTGGTGCGATCGTGCAACTTACCCCAGTTGTGTTGGTGGCGTTAATCAACAGCATGACTCCTCAAGAAGCGATCAACAACCTCAAGTCTCTCCAGACTAGAGGTGCAATGGATCATCCAGAAGTCAAGAAGTTGATTGATTCCAAGCTGGAAGCAGCGTCTAAGAGTACCCGTGTCTCAGCATTTAAAGCACAAGTTGCCGCAGACGCAGGAGATTTTGACGCAGACACCGTTGCCCAACTGGAAAAGGTGACAAACGAACAGGTAAAGCGGCGTGGTGCGATCGCTCGTCCAACTGCTTTATTGGTGGATAAGTCTGGTTCAATGGAAAATGCGATCGCGACGGGTTTGCAACTCGCTGCCCTAATCTCTGGTATCACTAAGGCAGAACTGTTTGTCTACGCCTTTGACACCATTCCTTACGCTGTTACGGCAAAGGGCAAGGAGTTGACCGACTGGGAGCGTGCCTTCCAGCACATCAACGCTGGTGGTGGTACTAGCATCGGCTGTGCATTGGAAGCAATGCGGAAGAAGAAGCAGGTAGTTGACCAGATTATCTTAGTGACGGATGAGGGCGAAAATGCTGCTCCTTACTTCGGTGAAGTCTACAAGAACTACTGCCGGGAGTTGGCGATAATGCCCAATGTGGTGATTGTCCGCGTAGGTACTCATTACAACTGGGTGGAGAGTCAATTGAAGCAGCAGCAAGCACCTGTAGATACGTTCACTTTCGCCGGTGACTACTACAGTTTGCCGAACATCGTTCCACTCCTGACGCGCCCCTCTCGTCTGGATTTGCTGATGGAGATTTTGGATATGCCGTTGCCTGTAAGGATAGATAAGTAGAATAAATCAGGGTGCGTTATGGTTGTTTCTAACGCATCCTGATATAGCGAGGGCTTACGCACAGGTCATAGAAAAACTAACCACAGAGAACACAGAGTTATAAGAGTTTGAAAGGTTTTTTGCGTAAGTACAATTATGTCTCTTCACATCTGGGAATTGTCCAATTCTTTCATTAGTAATTAAAGATATAGTGACTTATGATAAAACCTAGAGTTGAGTTTATTGCTCCTTTTAGAGTGTATGTGTCTGAGGAATTCTTTGAAGTAAAACTAGAAAGCAAAATATTTATTGTCCAATCAGTTCCTGTTCCTCCAGCTATTTTGAGTGAAGGTATACAAGTACACGGAAAAAACATAGAAATCTCGCATGATATTTTTGGTTATGCAGGAAGAACCAAATTTTCAGTTGTAATTGACGAGGATATAGATATAAGTTGCACAAATTGGAAAAATGCATTTTGTGATAATGAAGCACTTTATATCCAAATGTCCTTATCATGTGTTAATAGGTTTTTGGAAGTATACAGAGATCAAGATAAGAATAGATTAGGGGATAAATCGTTTCATGTAATTCCGTTAGTAAAATCAGATTTATACAATTTTCGGCTTGTAGCTATTGATGAACAGTTTAACGAAGTAGGGGACTTTGCTATAATAAGACCTGCTTTTCATAGAACTGGTTTTGGAACAGCGGTTGAAAGGGAAGCTGAGATAATTAATAATATTCAAGTAATGCTCAGGAATGAAACTTCTATCCCCATATATAGGGATCTAATCAATTCTGCTCGAAATTATATTTGGCGAGGACAATACCGGCTTGCTCCTGTTGAAGCTAACACAGCTTTTGAAAGTTTTTTACCCGAAATCATCTCCCATTTAGACCAAAACTTTAATAGGTCTGAACGCTTAGATTTATATAATAAGCTTAAAAGACTACAGGGAATATTGTCTTCACAACTCATTAATTCTGGATATAGTAGTGTTGTTTGGTTTAATAATCCTCCAAATGGATGGCAAACCCTCCATCAGCAAGAACTCAAAACTTGGTATGATGACTGCTATCTTTTGCGAAACAAAGTAATACATGAAGGATATAATCGAGTAACAAGAGAAGAGGCTTTTAAGGCATATCAAGGAGCAGTAACTGCCATTGATTATATCGAAGCAGAAATAAAGAAGCTAATTTAAAGAATCTATTGAAATATGGTTGCTAAACAAGCTGAATAGTGAAGATAAAATAATTGTAGGTTGAGTTTCACTACCTTTGACCCAATAAAAGCGAGGTTTTTTAGCAATCGCTCAACCCAAGCAGGTGATACTGATGAGCGACATGAAGATGGCGTATGAAGTAATAGCGATCGCTCTACTCCAAAATCCCTCTTTTCATCTCTTCCAATTTTATGTAGTATATTGTATTATATTAATATCCTGCGTGCCCCAACTCTTGGAGCCTACATACTAGTACGAGAGGAAAAGTAACACTGCCAAATGCAGTGGGCGTGTGTGAATGGGGAGTACGAAGAACCTGGGAGGTAGGCTTAAAAGTAGCCATTCCTTGAAAGAGTGTGTAACAGCTCACCAGCGGAGTCCCTCTAGTAACTGAGAACACGCAATGCTCCACCAACTTGCACGCAGGAATTGTACTACTTCCTAAGTAGGAGGCTATCGATTAACAAAATTAAAATTAACTTCAAGTTTTTGACTTTAATACTTCTATAGCTTTAAATCCTTCTATAGTCTGACCTAAAAATATCATGGGAACACTCAAGCTAAACGGATTACCAGTTTGAATCATATTATAAATGGCAGTTAACGCATTTAGCGACATCAATCCTACTGCAATACCTAGTGCAATTTTTGATTTACGTTGGACAAAGAAACCTAGAGTTAGATACAGTAAACCAAAAAATAAACAGCTAATTCCCAATGTTAGATAATCACGAAATCGACTACCGGCGAAAAATAATATTATGCTGAGAAAAATGCACAGAACTCCAACTGCGTAAACTGCACGGTAAGCAGATGCTAACTTTTTTCGGGATTCTGATATTTGTTGTGTTTGGGTAGTCATTTTTGGGTTGATAGAGTGCAAATTATGTTTTTTTATATACTCAATTCCTGGCAATAATCTTGGGTAATTATGCGTAAATAGAGATAATTATGTCTGATATCCGTAAGCTAATCAACCAAATTGCGATCGCAGAAGCGCAATTACATACCACCCAATTCCTTGCACCTTGTGTTAAAGGTGGACGAGTTCGCACACGAGTAGCTGGGATGGTTTACACTTTCACGCCAAAGCCTAATAAATTTGAAGGTTGGGGCATCTTTCAGCCTGTGGATCAAAAAACAGCAACGGTTGTAGAAGAAGCAGAATTACCCCAAATTGCGGAATACCTGCAACACTTTCCCCAAATACGGCTGCGGTTAGCACACCAATTGCAAAAACAAACCTGGTTAGCATACTCCGTAAATGAAGCAGATGTGCGTCAACGGTTGAAGATAGTTAAACCGATCGCAGTCCACTTAGTTACCGAGGGTATCGCTTTTGAGCAAATCATTGCCCGATGGAATGGACAGTCTTGCTGGTTCGAGGAAGTAGATCGCCGTACCGATCCGGTAATTGTTGAAACTCTGCAATCTGCCGTCAAACAACTCATTCCGGCTGAAGAATTACAGTTTAAGGGCATTACTCCAGAAATCCGTACAGTGTATGAATTAGCAACTCGGCGCATTGAGGGATTTACTCAACCCCAACAGGATGAAAAGCGATTGAGAAAGGCATTACAAATGGGTGGGGGTGAATTAAACCAATTCCACGATCGCAACGATTATTGGACAGTCGATTGGACAACTGCTGATGGTGTTCGCCATAGTAGTGCGATCGCTAAAACTGATTTGACTGTTGTTAGTTCTGGTATTTGCCTAAGTGGACGCGATCGCGATTTCGACTTGCAATCCTTAGTAGCTGTCATAGAACAACAAGAGTAGTTAATTACGAATTACGAATTACGAATTACGAATTATTATGAGTATCTTTTTTCACGAACAGCTTTACCGCACCAATGCTGTGATGACAAAGCTGAAAAACTATCCTGTAACCATTTGTGGCGCTGGAGCATTGGGAGCTAATATTGCAGAAAACTTAGCTCGGTCTGGTTTTGATAAACTGACAGTGATAGATTGCGATCGCATTGAGGAGCGTAACCTTTCAACTCAGCCTTACTACCGTTCTGATGTTGGAGCGTTCAAGGCGAAAATCTTGGCGAACAATTTATATCGAGCAATTGGTACTAAAGTTGATGCTAATACAAAAGAATTGACACCAGCAAATACAACTCAACTACTCAAAGACAGCCAGCTAATTATCGATGTCTTTGATAATAGTGTGGCGCGTCAAGCAGTGAAAGATTATGCTGAACAATTAAGCATACCTTGTCTTCATGCTGGACTATTGGCTGATTATGCAGAAGTGATTTGGAATGACGTTTATCGCGTTCCTTCCGAGGTTAATGATGATGTTTGTGATTATCCATTGGCACGAAACCTGGTGATGTTAACTGTTGCTGTGGCGTGTGAGGCGATCGTTTCATTCATTACCACAGCAGAACAGCGTAACTTCAGCATCACCCAGAAGGATCTGACTGTTCAATCTCTATTTTTATAGATTGCGATTATCAGAATTTATCAAATTCTGCGAGTTTAATTAAAGAGCAACTAACAAGCAGTAAGTTTTGTCGCAGGGTATAAATCCCCATTACAAATTACGTTAGCGAGTCTTGCCTACGGCACGCTGGCGCGAACGAGCGTCATTACGAATTACGAATTAACTATAGGACTCCTATTTGATTTTTGAACAAGATTCAGTACACATCTATACCCTTCTTTTCTGTTAAGAGTTCCCTATTCCCCGTTCCCTACCTACGCAGATAATTTCAGGAATCAAATCGGATTACTATAGATAGCTGTGTATCTTATCCTTATGTCTTCTTAGACTACCCAAAGCTTGTTGCTCTATCTGTCGCACTCGTTCTCGACTAATACCCATACGTTGACCAATCTCAGCTAAAGAAAGTTCATTTTCATCTGTTAAACCAAAACGTAAAGTTAATATTTCTCGTTGTTGGGGATTTAATTTTGACAATAAAGTTTGAAGATTTTGCTGAAGAAATTTTTGGTCAGCGTATAATTCTGGAGACAATCCATTATCCTCCAACATATCTTGTAATTCTATATCTTTTTCTGAGCCAACTCGTAATTCTAGCGAGACAGGTTGACGTGCTAAGAGTAAATAATCTCGAATTTGTTTTGGATCTAAAGATAGTTCTTCAGCGATATCAACTGCTGTCGGAGTACGACCCAATTTTTGAGTTAGCTCGCGTTGAATCCGTTTTATTTTGTTAAGTTTTTCTGTAATATGAATAGGCAAGCGGATAGTACGTCCTTGTTCGGCGATCGCTCGTGTAATCGCCTGACGAATCCACCAATAGCCATAGGTTGAAAATTTATATCCTTTAGTAGGGTCAAATTTTTCAACTCCTCGCTCTAAACCTAAACTTCCTTCTTGAATTAAGTCGAGAAAATCTAGGTTATGTCTTTGATACTTTTTAGCAATAGATACTACAAGCCGCAGGTTAGCTTTAATCATTTTCTGCTTGGCTTGATGTCCCTGAGCTAGCTGTTGCAGCAGTGAATTTTCACCGATATTTGTATTTTCAATCCACTCTTGTTGTGTTGGTTGACGTTTTAATTGAATAGCTAATTTTTCTTTTGCAGCCAGTAAAGCCATCATTTTTTGAACTTGCTTGGCAAAATTAATCTCTTGCTCATTAGTCAATAAAGGTATACGTCCAATCTCGTGAAGATAAGTACGCACTGCATCAACAGTAGATAAAGGTTTTTCATTTTCTAGAGACTGGTAAGATAGATTATTCATAGTTATTTGAACCTTGAGAAATACTTGTTGCTTTAGAGGGAAAGAAATTTCAATCTGACATAATTAGTATGACATTCAGAAATGAAATTAGAATTGAATTCTGATTTTTGATAATTAAGGCGCTAACTTTACTTATGAGTGCAATCGGTTTGCAACTTGACTTTTAAAGGTAAAAGTAAAGAATTGGGAAATATTTTCTGATTCTTGTCATGTCTAATTATTTCGCCAAGACTAATATTTTAAAGTTAAGAGCTTGATGTGACAGGAGCTTGTCAAAGAATTGAAAAAGTTATGTCTGTCCAAATTCTATGGAATGTCGATTTAGTAAGGGAATGGGACGCAGGGAGAAGAAATATTTCATTGCTCCTTGTGGGTACAACTTATGGAGTCTCTTGCAAAAGTAGCTTTTACAAGAGGGGGGAAACAGATGTATGTTAAAGGGAAAGGGTTTTTTATTACTCCTTTTCCCAATTTCTGTAAGAAGTTTATTGATTTTTCCTTTGGGATTCTTTGCGATCGCAGGGTAACTTACTTGTTTTTATACTTTAAAAGATTGCGATCGCTCTTGACTAATTATTTCCAGATTTTGGCTTTTTCCTACCAAACAAACTAGTCATACTTAATCCAGTAACCAATAACCCCAATAGCCCTAGTCCGTTCAAAATCGGGTAGATTCCCTCTAAACCGAAGATTTCACCACGATGAATCGAAAGCAGTAGACTACGAGGAACTCCAAGGTTAGCTGACCATTCACCTACCAGCGTAACCGCAATACCAGTTAACAATGTTACAGCAAGTGGTAAAGCCAAAATAATCGCTAGAGTCCGGTGGTATTTGCGAAATGAACGCATTATCCAAAATCTCCTGGAGAAATCAAAGTCATTATATTGTTAGTCAAAAGTCATTAGTACCAATGACTTTTGACTAATGACTAAATCGGCGGGCGGCTATCTCGGATATCCATTAAAAGAGTCGGATTATCGCCGATTTTCGGTGAAAAATCTGCTAATTTGTGGTTCTCACTTCTTACTTAGAAACAGTGGCGATATTTGTGTTAAGCGTTTGTAACCCTTTAAGAGATTTCGCTTTATCTTTAGCTTTCAGCGAACCCTTCACCTGGGTCGCAGTATCTTCGATTACATTATAGGTTTTTGAAGATTTAGTTTTGACACCATCCTCAACCTTAGACCAAGCGTTTTCAAACTTATTAAATTCCTGTTGAGCTGTGTCAAACTTTCCGGCTTGAACCGCAGTTTTTGTATTTGAAACTACACCGACTAAAGTATCAAAACCTCCCTGTGTAGCAACAGGAGTTTTTGATACTGTTGTCGCCGCAGTTGTTTCAGTGGTAGCAGGAGTCTGAGTAGTAGATTTTTGATCGCTGTTGCATCCGACCAATGTCAGTAAACCAATTGCGGCAACAGGGATGATGTAGATTAAGCGTTTCATAAGACCTCTTGAATAATGATAAATCGTCAAGTACCGACGGTATCAGTTACTATATCAGCAAACCTGTCGTCTAATGTTGCTGGAGATATTGGAAGATTATATGCAGATTTTTTTACGAAAATCTTGTAAATTTTTGTATAATATTATTCTGGTACGTATACATCAAGGCAGTTTTTGCATCTTAACAGTAGTTTCCAAGTAAGCTAGGTATAAAATATACACACAGAAAGTTTCTATCTCCTGCTTCATGCAAAACAAAACTATTGACCCCTAGCTCCTGAATTACTTCTTGTTAAAAAATCTTCAATGGAGTTGACAAATTCTTTTAACTCTAAAATTAACTTAGTAGCATCTCTAAGCTGTTGATGGTAAGCTAATTTTTCTAGTTTGTCAGCCGCTAGATACATAGCTTTGGCTCCAATGTTGGTACTCGCACCTTTGAGATGATGAGTTTCTCGCACAATTTGTCCAAAGTCATCAGCCGCGATCGCTGCTTTAATTATCTCTAAACGGGGTTTAATATCTTCAACGCATACTTGCAATAAACTTAATTCAAATTCTGCGTCATTTCCCGATATTCGATGCAAGTGTTCCCAATCAATTTCTAGGTCAACTGTGCCTTTGTTTGTGCTGGGAACTGTTTGTTCATACACAACTGCCTCTTGTTGCGAGAAGATCGCGCCTGTCCAATGCTCTAGAGTTGCAGCTAATTTTTCTTTAAATATTGGCTTACTCAGATAGTCATCCATTCCTGCATTGAGACACATTTGTTCATCTTCTTTCATTGCATTAGCCGTCATTGCAATTACCACAGGACGACGACGTAGAGCAAAAATATCCTCTTGCCAACGATGAATTTCTTTTGTAGTTTCTAAACCATCAAGAATTGGCATTTGGCAATCCATTAGAATCAAATCGTAAGGAATTTTTTCTAATAACTGCAAGACTTCCTTGCCATTGGCAACGACATCGGCTTTGTAGCCCAAACTCTGGAGTTGCTTTAAGGCTACTTTTTGATTCACCAAATTATCTTCAGCTAAGAGAATTCTTAACTTAGATTTAGTAGAGGCATTAACGGAAGAATTAAGAATGCTGGAAGTTTCTGTACTTGGAATTTCTTTAGTAGCCTCTAACCTTAAGTCTCTAGCCCCTTGTTCCGCTTCCGGCTGAGTTTTTAGAATAGTCATAATAGTATCGAGGAGTCGAGATGGCTTAAGGGGTTTGACTAAATAAGCAGCAAATCCTACTTTCAGCGCCCGTTGCATTTGAGCGCGTTGATTAATAGAGGTGAGAACAATCAAAGGGATGTCAGCAATTGCAGAATTGGCTTTAATTTGTTCTTCTAAAGTCATGCCATTTGTTTGAGGCACCTCCATATCAACCAAGACTACATCATAGGAATTCCTCAGCTCACAAGCTTCCTGAATAGCTTTCAGGGCAGCAGGAATACTGTCAGCTCGATCTACCTGCATTCCCCACCTAGTAGCTTGATGGTAGACAATTTTGCAATTAGTAGCATTGCTATCTACCACTAACAAGCGACGATTGTTCAAAAGTCCGCCTTCGCATTTTGGTAAAACAGGGTCAAGTTGCTTGGCAAAAGGGACTTCAAACCAAAACTTCGAGCCTTTCCCAATCTGACTTTCTACCCCAATTACTCCTCCCATCAAAGTCACCAGTTGTTTACAGATGGCTAATCCTAAACCAGTACCACCATACTTGCGAGTGGTAGAAGCATCCACTTGAGTAAATGGCGTAAAGAGTTTGCGTTGGTCTTCAGGGCTAATACCAAGACCTGTATCTGTGATGGCAAAATGAATGGTGGCTCTAGTCGAGGAAAGGGAAGATAATTCTGCTTCCACAAATACTTCACCACTGCTGGTGAACTTAATAGCGTTGCTCATCAAGTTCATCAGAATTTGCCGCAGTCTACCAGCATCTCCTTTGAGGTGGATGGGGACATTGCGATCGATCAGTGCGGCAATTTCCAATCCTTTATTATGGGCTGAAGGAGCCAATAAATCTAACAGTTCTTCAACACAAGTGGATAGGTCAAAATCTAGAGTTTCCAGAGCCATCTCTCCAACTTCAAGTTTGGAAAGATCCAAAATCTCGTTGATTAAACTTAAAAGAGCGTCTCCACTAATCCGAATTATTTCAATAAATTCTCGCTGTTCTGGGTCTAAGGGAGTATCTAATACCAAACTGGTCATTCCCAAAACAGCATTCATCGGAGTGCGAATTTCATGACTTATATTTGCTAAAAAGGCACTTTTCGTCTGAGAAGCTAATTCAGCTTGGCGACGGGCAATTTCAAGTTCTTGTCGCTGACGAGTTTCTGCTGCTAATAGTTGGGCTTGGGCTAAGGCGATACCTACTTGGTCGGCTATTTGCCGCAAAAGATCGGTTTCAAAACTAGACCATTGGTGGGAATCATCACACTGATGGACTATGAGCAAACCGCGAAGTTCGTCTTTGACAAGTATGGGTACAACCAAATTGACTTTGACTCCAAACTGTTGTAATAATTCCAGATTGCTTTGTTGGAGTTCCAGCAGATCCAATTCAGCCAGCCCGAAAACCCGTCCTTGACGGTACTGCTGTAGATAGTACTGCTGGAGATATTCTGCTCTAAAGTATGGGCCAGAGATGTTTTGCTCTTTGATTGTCGGTAAGCCAGAAACTACTGCTTCCGTGACCGTGGTTGCAGATTCATCTGGTAAAAGCTGATAGATCAAAACTCGGTCAGTCTGGAGAATCTTTTGTACCTCCTCGACAGTGATTTGGAGAATTTCTTCGATTTGCAAAGACTGGCGAATCTTAAGGGTGATTTCGGTGAATAGTTGCGATCGCAAGTTTTGGCGTTGCAATTCCTCTTCAGCCTGTTTCCTTTGAATAAACTGCCCTACTTGCTCACCGATGGAATTCATCGTTTTGGCCAAATCTAGATCGGGTGGTTGGATTTCACGATTGAAGCAGGTAATCACACCGAGGATTTTGTTACCACTGCGGATTGGAAAACCGAAAGCGGCGTGTAATCCTATTTGATCGGCGATTTTGAAGTGAGGGAAATTCAGATCCTTGACGATATCAGTAAGCCAAACAGGTTCAGAATTAGCCCAGACACGCCCAGGTAGTCCAACTCCTTTTATAAAGGTGGTTTGCCGCTTCAGTGCTGTAAATTCTTGCACCTCAAGGGAGGCTTTATGCCAGATGTCCAAAAGACGCAGCACATTTGCTTGCCCATCCACCATCCAAATTTCCCCTAAATCCCATCCCAAACTCTCACAGATCCCTTGTAAGATTTGGGGGGTAGCCTCGCCGATCGTCGTGGACTCCGCCAAAAAGCGGGTTGCAGCATATTGTGCAATTAGATGCTGTTGCGATCGTTTGCGATCGGTGATGTCAGTGCCAGTACTAACGATGTATTCCACTGACCCTTCATAGTTTTTTAAAAAGGTATTCGACCAGGCAATTAGTCGGCGACTACCATCCTTCATTACCCAATGGTTCTCTTTCTCCAGAAAGCCTCTACCAGTTAGCAATTCCTCAAAAACTGCTTTAACTGACTCTACTTCTTCAGGAAGTAAGAACAAGTTCCAGAAACACCTACCCCTCACCTCATCGAAGGAGTAACCTGTTATTTGCTCGCAAGCTTGATTGAAACGAACGATTTGCCCTTGAGAATCGAGAACTATTACTAATGCGCTAGATGTATCAAGGACTGCTGAGATAAAATTGCGTTCATGATTTAAGGTTTCTTCTGTCCTTTTGCGCTCAGTGACTTCACGATAGATAAAGTAGTAAACTACAACAAGAACGATAAAACTTAGGCAAATAGCGATCGCAATTGTCAAAGTTGTTTTGCGAGTCCAAGCCTTTGCTGCTTGTGACAGTTGCTGATGCCGCCCCCTTTCCTCATTCTCTATCTCATTGCTCACCTTGCGGATATCATCCATGAGATTTTGACTTTTATCTGTCAGTAGCACCTGCAACGCCGCCTCTAATCCCTTGTTCTGGCGTAAGTCGATAGTCTGTTTTAGTTCAGTAAGTTTAGCTGTAATCAGGGATTCAAGGGTTGCAATCTGCTTTTCTTGGTTTGGTTCATCTGTAGATAAATTTTTTAGTTTGGCAATTTCTCGATCGATGTTGGCAACTGCTTCTTGATAAGGTTTTAGATAATTTTCTTTGCCAGTGAGAATATAACTATGTTGCCCAGTCTCCGCATCCTTGAGCTGAGACAGTAGTTCTTCTAGGGTGTTGATTTTTTTATAAGTATTTTTTACTATACTGCGATTATTAATAGATACTCTTGTATTTTGATAGGAAACTACACCAATCAAAACTAAAATTACTGATGCTAGACCAAAACCTGCCGCAATCTTTTTAAAAAATTGTTTGCTTACCTTCTGTGCCTGCTTGCCTTTTTTAGTCACAAATACCAAACTTGCTAAATTTCGGCGTAATTCCAGTTGCTTGATGACTTGACGACCTAATGTTCGTAATGCCTCTATCTGATCTGGGGTAAGTTCGCGTGGTACGTAGTCAATTACACACAGGGTTCCGAACGCGTATCCCTCTGGATTAGTCAGAGGTACGCCAGCATAAAAGCGAATATTTGGGTCAGATGTTACTAGTGGGTTGGTGGCGAACCGTTCGTCATCTGTTGCATCAGGCACAACAAAAACATCAGGCTGTAGAATAGCATGGGCACAGAATGCCAAATCTCGATGTGTTTCTAGAGCATCCAAGCCGACTTTTGACTTAAACCACTGGCGATTTGTATCAATTAAGCTAATTAAGGCAATAGGAGTCTGACAAATATACGATGCTAAACGGGTGAGGTCGTCAAAAGCGGCTTCAGGTGGCGTATCGAGAATCTTATACTCCAAAAGCGTCTCGATTCTCTGTGCTTCGTTATCAGGTAATGGTGCTTTCATCCTTAAGCCTTATCTACATTCTGGGGGATTAGGGAATGGGGATTAGGGACTGGGATTGGGGGTTAGGGGGGATTATTAAAAAAGAAGTCCTTATCTTGTTTCTCCCCATTCCTTAGTACCCAGTCCCCAGTCCCCAGTAACCAATCCCCAGTCCCCAGTAACCAATTTGTTCAACAAACTTACTTTAATTAATGACAATAGTTTAGTTAAAAGCGTTAGCGTAATTTTACTGAGTTCGACCTTATTAAAAAATCGATCGTAATGATTAAGTCTCTGCTGTATTTTTTCTGGGCTGGTTTATTTGAAATTGGGGGTGGCTACCTAATCTGGTTGTGGTTACGCGAAGACAAGCCATTTTGGTGGGGCATATTGGGGGGAATGGCTTTAGCTTTCTATGGGGTGATTGCAACTCTCCAATCGGCAAATTTTGGCAGAGTGTATGCGGCTTACGGCGGTGTGTTTATTGTAATGGCAATGCTTTGGGGTTGGAAGGTAGACGGGGTAACTCCAGACCGCTACGAGCTAATAGGAGCTTGTTTAGCTTTGGTAGGTGTTTTAATTATCATGTTTGCACCCAGAACTTAAGTAAAAGTACTAAATTATTTTCGACCAATAACTTTTATAGTATTCCCTTTTAAACAGATAATAACCTCACGCAAAATCGCAAAGTTTTTTTTGCGATTATTCGCATAAGCGAGTTTATTTAAGTATAAATGCGCTTATGCGAAAGATATAAAGATAATTCACAACATATTTATGTAAATTCTCTGAGAATTCACAAATATTGTAAAATCTCACAAGTATCTTGGTTTGTAATAGTAGGTAACTAAAAATTGGTAATTTTGTAGCGGTTGAAGAAAATGCTATTCTTCAAAAAAAAAGATGTAAATTGCATCACCATACCCTGATTTCAATCTTGGCAACTAAGTAAGTTAGCGCTAAAAACCCCAAGAATGTTACGAAACATAAACAGGCTTAAAGCCCTTACTAATGAACAATGACAAATGAGAGACTTTGCCAGTTAGCTTTAATTGCGCCGACCTACTTAAATAATCAGGATTATATTTTTGTTAACATTTCCAGAAAACTCCACTTAAGTAACTTTAAAGACAAAAATGTGCGGACAAAAGTAATCAAATGTAGTTAAGTATACAAAATATTGGTGTTTAGGAAGAAAAAGAAGTGTTGAAAAAAGTTGTGATGATTGGGGTTATCACCCTACTGTTTTTGGGAGGGCCGCTGATGGGCAATGCTTTTGCCCAAACACCAGCTGCTGTGCCTGCTGCTGATACTGGAGATACGGCATTTATGCTGATTTCAGCAGCGCTTGTGCTGTTAATGACACCAGGATTAGCGTTTTTCTATGGTGGATTTGTGCGATCGCGCAATATCCTAAACACATTGATGATGAGCTTTGTGTTGATGGCGATCGTGGGAGTTACCTGGATTCTTTGGGGTTATAGTCTTTCTTTTGCACCAGGGTTGCCGTTCATCGGTGGATTGCAATGGTTTGGGTTGAACGGTGTTGGTTTAGAGACTCAAGGCTACTTGCCGCATCTGCCTTATGAAGATGCGCTCAAAGCAGGAGACCCCAAATATGCTGATGTCGTCTCTTATGCCGGAACTATTCCCCACCAGGCATTCACGATTTATCAAGCCATGTTTGCCATTATCACCCCAGCCTTAATTTCTGGGGCGCTTGTTGAGCGGATGAGTTTCCGCGCTTATTCGCTGTTTGTGTTGCTGTGGTCAACCTTTGTTTACGCCCCCCTAGCCCACATGGTATGGGCGAAAGGTGGATTCTTGGGTTTGTACGGTGGATTAGGTGCCCTCGACTTTGCAGGTGGCACAGTAGTTCATATTAGTTCTGGCGTTTCAGCCTTGGTAGCAGCGATCGTTCTTGGCCCTCGGAAAACCCATCCCGATCGCCTTAGCCCCCCGCACAACGTTCCTTTCATTTTGCTGGGTGCTGGCTTACTCTGGTTTGGCTGGTTCGGTTTCAACGCAGGGAGTGCCTTATCTGTTGCCAGTGGAACTTCTGGGAACTTAACAACAAATTTAGCAACAACAGCCTTTGTTGCCACCAATACGGCGGCGGCAGCGGCAGCTTTAATGTGGCTAATTTTGGAAGCAGTTCTACGGGGTAAACCAACAGCTGTGGGAGCAGCTACAGGAGCCGTTGCTGGTTTAGTCGGCATCACCCCCGCCGCCGGATTTGTCACACCGCTATCAGCGATTTTAGTTGGTTTCATCACCGCCTTTGTTTGCTTCTATGCTGTGAGTTTCAAGCATAAGCTGCAAATTGACGATGCTTTAGATACCTATCCCGTGCATGGTGTTGGTGGGACAGTGGGGGCAATTTTAACGGCCATCTTTGCCACGACTCAAGTTAACGGGGGAGGTAAAGACGGAGTACTGCGTGGTAATTTGGGTGAATTGGGAGTTGAACTAGTAGCAATTGCCGTTGCCTATCTGATCGCAGGTGTTGGTACGTGGATTATTGTGAAGGTTATTGATGCTACAGTCGGACTGCGTGTCAAAGAAGAAGCTGAATTGCAAGGTTTGGATATCAACGAACACGGTGAAGAAGGTTACAACTCCGAGTTTGGCGATCGTCCGACTTAGGAGTGCTGAGTTATTCAATTTTGGATTGAAAGAAAAATCCAAAATTGGGCTGATTTGCGATCGCTAGCGTTAAAATTTGATTCAAATAATTGGTAAATTTCGCTAGTCGTGTCTACTTCTGCAAAAACCTTTCCTATCTGGGCATTTTTCTCGCTGTTAACCAACGGCATCCTAATGTTGGCGGTCATCCTGCTAATCTGGCAACAGCAGAGATTGGCCGCTTTTTTTGGGATAGTAACATCCCCAGAATCAATCAGCCTAAACAACTCAACCCAAATTGCTACACCTGATTTGGGTCGCCGTCACCAACTCACTTACCAAGAGTGGGTAGATATCCTCCAGCAAGAAGCCAAGGTAGCAGCCGATCAACGAACTCCGCATTTAAGCATTCTGGCGGGAGATTCTCTGAGTTTGTGGTTTCCCTCTGAGTTATTACCCGAAGGCAAAAATTGGCTCAACCAAGGTATTTCTGGGGAAACCAGCAATGGACTATTGAAAAGATTGAAAATATTTGACCGCACCCAGCCAGAGGTGATTTTTGTGATGATTGGCATTAACGATCTAATTCGGGGGATAAGCGATGGGGAAATTTTAGATAATCAACGGCAAATTATCAATTACCTCCGAAAGACACATCCCACAGCGCAAATTATTGTCCAATCAATTTTGCCACATGCAGCAGAGGAAGCAACCTGGAAAGGACGAGATAAACTGTTAGCTGTTGCCAATAGCCGTATTCAGGGGTTGAATCAGCAACTGCAAAGTATTTCTACCAAGAAAGGTGTCAAATATCTCGATTTATATCCCCTATTTACCAACAAACAAGGAAATCTCCGCCGTGAATTTACTACTGATGGCTTACATTTAAGCCCTGAAGGCTATATAGTTTGGCGTTCTGCATTGCAGATTTATGGCGAAATCGAATTAAAATCTCAGTCTCAGCGGACTTCGGGGGGAAAAGGTTAAAGGACAAAAAGAAGTAATATCTTTGAATACAACTTTGTATAAATCGCGGCTTGGCGCGAGAAAATAAAAAATAGTGGTTGAAGTAGACAAATCTAATGGATACAAAAGCTTTTAAGCGCAGCCTGCAACATTCAGAAAATTACAATCGCAAGGGCTTTGGTCATCAAGCAGAAGTTGCCACCCAGTTGCAATCTGAGTATCAGAGTAACTTGATTCAGGAAATTCGCGATCGCAATTACATCCTGCAACGGGGTGATGTGACAATCCGACTAGCACAAGCTTTTGGCTTTTGCTGGGGTGTAGAACGGGCTGTGGCCATGGCCTACGAAACTCGTCAACACTTCCCCACAGAACACATCTGGATTACTAACGAGATTATCCACAACCCTTCTGTAAATCAGCGAATGCAGGAGATGGAAGTTGAATTCATCCCCATTGAAGGAAAGAATAAAGACTTTTCTGTTGTTGGCACTGGGGATGTAGTGATATTACCTGCTTTTGGGGCTAGCGTTCAAGAAATGCAGATCCTTCACGATAAAGGCTGCAAAATTGTTGATACAACTTGTCCTTGGGTATCTAAAGTTTGGAATACAGTAGAAAAGCACAAAAAAATCGATTATACATCAATAATTCACGGTAAATATAAGCACGAAGAAACAGTCGCTACTAGTTCCTTTGCTGGCAAGTATTTAATTGTGTTGAATTTGCAAGAAGCAAATTATGTTGCTGACTATATTCTTAATGGTGGAAACCGTGAAGAATTTCTGACAAAATTTGCTAAAGCTTGTTCAGCAGGATTTGACCCCGATCGAGATTTAGAAAGAGTTGGCATTGCTAACCAAACTACAATGCTTAAAGGTGAAACTGAGCAAATCGGGAAACTTTTTGAGCGGACTATGTTGCAGAAGTATGGCCCCACCGAGTTAACTCAGCATTTCCAAAGCTTCAATACCATCTGTGATGCCACCCAAGAACGGCAAGATGCAATGTTGGAATTAGTGGAACATAATTTAGATTTAATGGTAGTAATTGGTGGGTTTAATTCATCGAATACTACTCAATTGCAACAAATTGCTTTTGAGCGAGGAATTCCTTCTTATCACATTGATACTGTTGAACGAATTAAATCAGGAGATTCTATAGAACATCGACAATTAAATGGGCAATTAATGACTACAGAAAACTGGTTGCCAGATGGTGAAATTGTCGTGGGAATTACTTCTGGTGCTTCTACGCCAGATAAAGTGGTGGAAGATGTGATTGAGAAGATTTTTGCAGTTAAAGCAATAGCAGCAGTAGTTTAAATTGTCGGGGCAATTCATGAATTGCCCCAGAGCGCGTGTAGTTTTGCGTAATTCCTAAATAAATTACTTCTGAGATATCGCTCGTAAACTGTAACCACCAGATTCTCCCGCTTCAAAAGTGTTAGCCAACAGATAATAGACACCATTTTCTGGTAGAGTCACAGTCAATCGAGCATTAAAATTATTTGGGGAAATGTCGTCATTTTCTGCTATGAGTCGTTCTTTAGCAGGAAGCAGCAAGTACAAGTGAGGGTCTATTTGGTCACTATCCATCTCAATAGTTATCTGTTGACCTGCTTTACCTTCAAAGACATAAGTGTGAAAATAGCTATTATTTGGTAAAGTGCGATCGCCATTTTTCAGGCTTGCTTGTAGAACTTTACCATTCATGGGTAAATCCGTGTCTTCATTATTAGTAGGTTGTTTACGCCCACTTGCTAACTGAGCATTACCTTGTTCTACGGCTACCAAAAAAGGCTGGATTAATTCAGTAGGAATTGCAAAACTAATACCAATAAATCTTTTTATTTCGGTGTCATTGAAAATTGCACTATTAACACCAATTACTTGCCCATTAGAGTTGAGCAATGGCCCTCCAGAATTGCCAGGATTAACGGCTGCATCATGTTGGATTAAGCCCAATTTTTTATCAATGCGACTGATCACACCATAGGTTAAAGTATTTTGCAATTCCAGACTCAGGGGAGTACCAATAGCATAGACAGATTGACCTACTTGTGCTGAACCAGGTGTAGCTAAACGCAGGTAGGGTAGATTTTTTTGATTGCGAATCTTGAGTGCGGCTAAATCTAAACCTCCAGATCCAAAACCAACCACATCAGCTAAAACTTGTGTACCATCAGCCAGTACTATTGCAACAGTTTTAGAACTATCTTCGACAACGTGAGCATTAGTTAAAACTAGACCATCTGGACTTACAATAAAACCACTACCATGTCCGAAACCAGTAGCGATCGCAACTACAGCCGGACTAGCTTTTGCATATAGCTGAATCCGGTTTTGTTCTTCAGAATTTTCGGCGACAAGAATAGTTGATTTGATTTTTTCAGCCTGTTTACCTAATAAAGTAGGTTCACATTCTTGAGGGCTTTTGGCAATAGCAGGTAGTTGGCAACCAAATAAACTACTAATACAAACTCCCCCAATAACAGTTGTCAAGATTGCTGAAGTTCCTATTGTTAAAAATTTTCTGTTCATTTTTCAACCATCCTTAATAAGTGAAATAACCTTAGTAACAAAAAAATCCGCATGCTTTATGCTCAGAGGTTGTTTGAAAAGTGGTTGGCTGTAATTTTAGGCACTTACTGATCCCCCCTAACCTCCCTTAAAAAGGGGGAAGAATCAAAGTCCCCCAATTTATCGGGGAGCCACTGCGTTGGGCGGGTTCCCCGACTTGAAGCACGTGGCGTGGATTTAGGGGGATCTAAAACTTTTTGCTACCGATAGGAGGACTTTTCAAACATCCTCTCAGGAGACGGTTTCAAAAATTGTTTTTTCCTACTCTTCTCTGCACCTCTGCATGAGACATAAAATATTTAACTTCTTCTACTAACAAGTATCTTATTCTGATCCACCGAAGCAACTCGCAATTTGAGAATAAATTCACCAATGGAAGATATTACACTATTTGAGTGAAGTTTTTTTCAACATTAAGCTGATATAGGACTACTATTTGATCTTCAAAAAGATACGTAGGGTGTGTTAGCGACAGCGTAACGCACCAAATCCTTACGAATGGTGCGTTAGGATGAAATCCGTAACGCACCCTACAGTACCTAATTTTGTTCAAAAATCAAATAGGAATCCTATATGCAGCTAAATTGCATAACACAAAAACGTCAAAATATTGTAGTATGGGCATCTTGCCCGCATCGCATATACAAATTAAATACACAACAGCTTATCAGCTTCAGTTTCGCTAACAGACTTCAGTCTGAGGCTACTCCTAGACTCCCAGAGAGAGGTTTAAGGGAGGTACAAACCCCGGCGGCAAGCTTTAAAAATTAAGACGCTACAGGAAGCCACTTTAGTATTCAGAGTTCAGGAATACAGAGAATATCGATGAGGTCACGCATTGACTTTACCAGTGCTATATTTAGAGACAATATCAATTCATAATACCCTGCGGGAAACTGCACTTCGCGCGTCTAAGTAATTAAGAAAGTTATATTTGAATGGCTGCAAGAGATATTTTTCATGGTGCTGTTAGAAAAGGGCTAGAGAAAGAAGGTTGGGTGATTACAGATGATCCTCTAGAAATTGAAGTCAGTGGGGTTGAAATGTACATAGATTTGGGTGCAGAGGCGATATTAGCAGTTGAAAGAGCCGGAGAGAAAATAGCGGTTGAGATTAAGAGTTTTCTTGGTGCATCAAATATTTACGAATTTCATACAGCATTGGGTCAATGTTTCAACTATAAAATTGCTCTAGAGATTCAAGAACCAGAACGAGTTTTATACTTGGCTGTTCCTTTAGGAACTTATAGCAGCTTCTTCGCATTGCAATTTATTCAAATTGTTATTCAACGCTCTCAACTAAAGCTAATTGTTTACGATCCGGTGAATGAGGTGATTGTAGAATGGAAAAATTAGAGCAATATCGAGGTTATATTCAAGAATTATTAGCAGCTTATGCTAGTCGAGGTTCGTCAAAAAGTGAAATAGAAAAACAAGTCCTTTTTGATACTATTCACGATCACTATCAATTAGTCTACGTAGGCTGGAAAAATCGACGACGGCAATATGGCTGTGTTTTGCATCTAGATATCAAAAATGGGAAGATTTGGATACAATACGATGGGACTGAGATTGGCATTGCTAATGATTTAGTAAAATTAGGAGTCCCAAAGGAAGATATTGTTTTGGCATTTAATGAACCGTTGGTAAGGCAATATACGGGATTTGGTGTGGGTTAAAAAGGCTAGAAGCACTGCCTATTGCTGTTATTAATTTGTTTGGTTATAAACACAAACTATTGCTTTGTTCGCAATACTTGAATACTAGGATGGGAAAGGAGTTTTCGCGCCTCATCAATTAGGTGTGTTCCCCAAAGATTTTGCTTGAGAACCTCGACATCAGCAAAGCTTTTATCTAAATGCAAAGCGGCTTTTGCCATGTTTAGAGCCTTTTGTTGCTCACCTTTGGCATATAAAGCAACTGCTAATGCCATTTGTGGTTCTGCTACACTACCATTAATCTGAACAGCTTTTTCCCACTGCCCAATTGCTCCATCTACATCTCCATTTTCGTATTTGATATAGCCAATATTGATGATAGCTTCTATAAATTTTCCATCTTTAGCGATCGCTTGGTTGTAATCTGCTAATGCGGCATTATCATTTCCTTGTTTTTGATAGACAACACCCCGTCCAAAGTGAGCTTGTGGATTATTTGGCTGGAGTTTTATCGCTTGATTAAAATTGGAAAGCGCAGTCTGATAATCTTTTAATTGAACGTAAATCTCACCTCTCAGTGAATAAGCCTCTGCATTATTTGGCTGAAATTTTAGCACTTGACTATAATCAGAAAGTGCCCCTGGATAATCCTTCAACTGAGAGCGAAGACGACCCCGAAAGGAGTAGGCATTGACATTATTTGGCTGAAGTTTAATCGCTTGACTATAATCAGCGATCGCTGCTTGATAATTTTTACTTTGAATGTAAACATTCCCCCTGAGAGAATAGCCATCAGCATTATCAGGCAAGAATTTAATCACTTGATCTAAATCAGCGATCGCTCTCTGATAATCTTTCAATTTATAGTAGACATCATACCGGAGTAAGTAAGCTTTTGCATTATTAGGTTCAAGTTTAATGGCTTGATTATAGTCTGCCAGTGCAGCTTTGTAATCTTTTAACTGAACGTAGATACCAGCCCGTGAAGAGTAAGGTAAAGCGTATTTAGGTTGCAGTTCAATGGCTTTAGTATAATCAGCCAATGCTCCTTGAAGGTCATTCAAATTTTCGCGTACTTCACCCCGGGTTTGATAGGTGAAGAAAACATTTGGTTGACGTTGAATTTGTTGCGAATAAAGTTCAATGGCTTTAGTGTAATCAGTCTGCGCTCCTTGAGAGTCATTCAAGTTCTTACGAATACGACCCCGACGGTAATAGTAATCTGCATCATCAGGCTGAAGTTGAATCGCTTGATTAATATCAGCTAGCCCACCTTGATAATCTTTTAATTCTTTACGGAAATCACTCCTAATTTGATAGTTGCTAGCATTGCTAGGATCAAATTTAATCGCTTGATTAATATCCCCTAACCCTCCTTGATAATCTTTAAAATCGTAGCGGACACGAGCCTTCATTCCGTATTGTATGGCCAGAGTCAGATTCTGGAATGGCCCATTTTCCAATACCTCAGAATTCGAGGAGAGTTTAATTGCTCGATCTAAATCTGCTAATGCCTCCTGATAATCTTTCAACTCGTAGTGTATAATACTTCTGTCAAAGTAGTAGGAATGATTTTCACGTTCGAGTTTGATTGCTTCATTAATATCAGAGAGCGCTCCTTGATGATCTAGCAACAGAGTATTACGGACTCCACTTCTACAATCGTATCCTCCAGCATTATCAGGTTCAATTTTAATAGCTTGATTACAATCAGCTAACGCATTCTGAAAATCACCAAATTGAATGCGAATATTACCCCTACCTATATAGCCATCAGTAGAGTCAGGTTCGAGTTTAATAGCTTGATTGTAATCTGCTAAAGCCCCCTGTTCATCTTTCGCTACTGTGCGGATATTACCCCGTATTAAATAATTGTTTGCATTGTCAGTTTCTAGTTTAATAGCTTGATTGTAATCTGCTAAAGCCCCCTGATTATCTTTAGATGATGTACGAATAATACCCCGGTCTATGTAGTAGTTAGATAATGGCTTAATCTCAATTGCTTTGGTCATCGATGCTAAAGCCTCTGGGTAGCGCTTTAAATGCATCAATAGAAAGCCGCGTTCTATATAAAGGGAAACTTCTTCACTGTTGTATTCAATTGCCTTGTCAACTGTTGCTAGTGCTTCTGGATATTTTTTTAATTTGTACAGCACCTGTGATTTCATATCCCAAGCTTCATCACTGTCTGGTTTGATTTTGATTGCTTGCTCGAAAGCTGCTAAAGCTTCTGGATATTTTTTCTGTGTATCTAGTGAAAGAGCAATAGCAAAATAAGCTTCATAAAAATCTGGTTTTAGCTTAATTGCTTGTTGCAAAGCTGCCACTGATTCAGGATATTTTTGTAATCGCCATAATTGATTACCATAATTGAGCCATTCATATTCATTAGCATTTTGTGACGGCTTTTGGGCAACAAATAAAGGATGATTTTTCAGTGCATTAATTTCTGCGTCTGTGAGTTTTGGGGGTGCTTTAATTACTACTTTTAACAGTTCTGGTTTCAAGCCAGATTTTGTCGCTATACCCAAAATGCTATTACTTGGCACTCCTAAACCTAATCCTAGTTCAACTTGAGCAGTTGTTTTGTTTTCACTAGCTGTATTAATGCCAATTACTTGTCCCATTGCATCTAATACTGCTCCCCCACTCATTCCTGGTTGTGTCAGATTTGTGTAACTCAACTCATAACCGACATCAACCACAAAATTTAAATAATCGAGGCTGTCTGCACGGGCTAATACTAGGTCTTTTCGCTGAAGTGCACCTGCTGTAAATTTCCGTTTTCCGCCATCTTTTCCCGGAAATCCAGATAAGAATATCCACCTATTTTTGTTTGAAGAGTATAAGTTATATTTAGCAATTGTGGCAACTGAATAAGTTTGATTGCTTGTGAATTTAACTAGCGCTGCGTCTAACCCCTCTGGCTTGAATATCTTATCTGGCTGCACTGCATATCGCTTGCCATCTGGGGTAATAATTTGATGTTGATATGAATCCTCTACCACATGACGTGCAGTAACTACATAATAAGTGTTTCCTTGTTTAGCAATTATTACTCCTGAACCATTTCCATTCTGTTCTTGATGATTTTTATCTTTAGATTTCAAGTCAATTCGCACGGTAATTTGTTCGGCAATGTTATTAATTTTATCTACAAATGTATTACCTGATGTTGGTTTTTGAGCTTGTTGCTGATTACGCCATTCTGGAGGGATAATTACTAAGTTTGGTGCAACTTTTGCTAAAGTTTGAATGGGAACTGCAAAACTCAGTTGTCTCAATTGCTGAAGTTGTTCTGCATTCGGTTGAGTTCCATCTTGATAAGAATAAGCATCAGTTAAAATGGCATTGTTTGTTAATCCATTTATCCCGATCAATTCACCAGATTGATTTAATAAAGCGCCTCCACTCATTCCTTGTCTAACTTTGTTGGTATAACCAATTTGATAACCACCAACTAATGGTTGAGTAGATAACAGGGAGATTTTGCCATTACTGATAACTAATTTTTTGCTATCATCAGGAAACCCAGCAGCAAATACTTCTTGATTTTCTGATACATTTGAGGTGCTAGCTAAAGCTACGATTTGATAGTTTTCTTGGGATTGAAACTGCAAGATGGCTAAATCATTACCTTTTAAAGAATCACCTTTACTAATAACTGTAACTGTATATATTTTGTCATCAGGTGTTTGAATTCTATAACTTCCCTTATTGCTGATAACATGGGCATTGGTAAGGACGGTGTAAGTTTGCCCTTGTTTACTAATTAATACTCCACTTCCACCCTTGCTGTTACTCAATACTTTGACGGTGATGGCTTGGGCTAGTTGACGAATTCCTTCTGAGGATAGAGAGTTATTTGACAATACAGAAGTAGATTTATTAGCTACTTGTTGGGGTTTCGCAACGTAGGCGTTAGGGAGTATGAACAAACTACTTAAAATGGCGATGAGAATTTTTTGAGAATGATTCATAATTACAAGTGGATATTTAATCTGTAGTAAATTTGTAATTAGTTTTAAATCTAAGTTACTGTTTGATAAAAGCTTGAATACTAGGAGTTGCCAAGAGTTTTCGCGCCTCATCAATTAAGCGCGTCCCCCAAAGATTTTGCTTGAGAACCTCGACATCAGCAAAGTTTTTATCTAAACGCAAAGCGGCTTGTGCCATGTTGAGAGCCTTTTGTTGCTCACCTTTGGCATATAAAGCAACTGCTAATGCCATTTGTGGTTCTGCTAAACTGCTATTAATCTGAACAGCTTTCTCCCACTGCCCAATTGCTCCATCTACATCTCCATTTTCGTATTTGATATAGCCAATATTGATGATAGCTGCTACTAATTTTGAATCTTTAGCGATCGCCTGATTGTAATCTGATAGTGCGGCGCGATCGCTTCCTTGTTTTTGGTAGATAACACCCCGCGAAAAGTAGGCATTGGCATTATCAGGCTGAAGTTTAATCGCTTGACTATAATCAGCTAATGCTCCTTGATAATCTTTTAATTGAACGTAAATATCACCCCGATTTAAATAGACTATTACATCATTTAATCCCAGTTTAATCGCTTGACTATAATCTGATAGCGCTCCTTGAAAATCTTGTAACTCAGAACGGACAATACCCGATAAAAAGTAACTTGCTCCATCCTTTGGCTGTTTGAGAATTGCATTGAGACTATCAGGTAATGTTCCCCGATTCTCTTTTATTAGAAAGCGAGCACCAAGCCGGAAATCAGCTAAACCTCCATCAAAATCTTCTAACTTAAAGCGGATACCAAACCGCAATAAGTAGGCTTCTCCATTATTAGGCTGAAGTTTAATCACTTCATTGTAATCTGAAAGCGCTCCCTGATAATCTTTCAAATTAGAACGTACATTGCCCTGCACTAAGTAGATTTGTGGATTATCAGGTTCGAGCTTGATTGCTTGATTCATATCAGCTAGTCCGCCTTGAGTGTCTTTCAATAGATAGTGGCTAGCACCCCGTAAGGCGTAAGCAACAGCGAAGTCAGGCTGGAGTTTAATTACTTGATTAGCATCAGACAGCGCCCCTTGATAATCTTGCGACTGAAAGCGTATAGAACCTCGTGTTAAGTAGCTAAAATAAAAGGGCTGAATCTTAATCGCCTTATCAATTGTTGCTAGTGCTTCTGGATAGCGTTGTAAGTTAAACAATATCTCAGTACGTTGTAAGTAAAGACCTAAGTCGTTAGCACCGTACTCAATTGCCTTGTCAATTGCTATTAAAGCCAAAGAGTATTTTTTTACACTTAATAGTACAAGACTTTTAAATTTCCAAGCTTCATAATAATCAGGTCTCAGTATAGTTGCTTGATCAAGGGCAGCTAAAGCTTTTTCAGGGTCATTACCTCCACTTCCTAGCACTAAACCAAGGGCATAATGAGCTTGGTAGAAATTTGGTTTACGCTTAATAATCTCTTGTAAAACAGTTATAGTTTCCGAAAATCTTCTAATACGCCATACTTTATTGGCATATTTTAACCAATCTGATTCATTCGCATCTGGTGATGGTTTTCGGATAGCAAATAAAGGATGGTTTTGCAATAAATCAATTTCTGAATCCTTGACAATTGGTGGTTTACTGCTACTCACTTTTAATGATTCTTTCTTCAGTCCTGCTTGTGTAGCTAAACTCAAAATGCTACTACTGGGTACTCCATATCCAAAACCTATTTGAATCTCGCTGATTTCTGGATTTTCAATCCCTGTATTAATCCCAATCACTTCCCCCATAACATCTAGCACTGGGCCACCACTCATTCCAGGTAGTGACAAATTGGAATATAGCAGCCTATAACCTCGATTCAAGTACCCCTGCAATAACTCATTGCTTTCTGAACGTTGAACTAATGCATCTCCGATAGAAATAAATCCAGGAGTTAATTTTCGATTACCTCTATCTGCTTTGGGAAATCCAGATAGAAATACCCACGATGTTTTTGTATCAGTAAGGGGATCACGAAATGAACGATTATATGTAGAAATCGTGGCGATTGAGTAAGTTTGATTGCTAGTAAACTTAACAATTGCTGCGTCTAATCCCTCTGGCTTGAATATATTATCTGGCTGCACTGCATATCGCTTGCCATCTGGGGTAATAATTTGATGTTGATATGAATCCTCTACCACATGACGTGCAGTAACTACATAATAAGTGTTTCCTTCTTTAGCAATTATTACTCCTGAACCATTTCCATTCTGTTCTTGATGATTTTTATCTTTATATTTCAAGTCAACTTGCACGGTAATTTGTTCGGCAATGTTATTAATGTTATCAACAAATGTATTACCTGCTGGTTTTGTCGCTTGTTGCTGATTGCGCCATTGTGGAGGAATAATTGCTAAGTTAGGCGCAACTTTCGCTAAAGTTTGAATGGGAACTGCAAAACTCAGTTGTCGCAATTGCTGAAGTTGTTCTGCACTAGGTTTTGTCCCATATTGATAGGCATAAGCATCAGTTAAAATGGCATTGTTTGTTAATCCATTTATCCCGATTAATTCACCAGATTGATTTAATAAAGCGCCTCCACTCATTCCTTGTCTAACTTCGTTGCTATAACCAATTTGATAACCCCCAACTAATGGTTGAGTAGATAATAAGGAAATTTTACCATTACTGATAACTAATTTTTTGCTATCATCAGGAAACCCAGCAGCAAATACTTCTTGATTTTCTGATACATTTGAGGTACTAGCTAAAGCTACGATTTGATAGTTTTCTTGGGATTGAAACTGCAAGACGGCTAAATCATTACCTTTTAAAGAATCACCTTTACTAATAACTGTAGCTGTATATATTTTTTCATCAGGTGTTTGAATTCTAGAACTTCCCTTATTGCTGATAACATGGGCGTTGGTAAGAACGGTGTAAGTTTGCCCTTGTTTACTAATTAATACTCCACTTCCACCCTTGCTGTTACTCAATACTTTGACGGTGATGGCTTGGGCTAGTTGACGAATTCCTTCTGAGGATAGAGAATTATTTGCCAATACAGAAGTAGGTAGATTAGCTACTTGCTGGGATGTCGCAGCGTCGGTGATTGGTAGTAGGAAGCAAGTGCTTAAGATGGCAATAATCAACGAATTGAATTGGTTCATTTTTGTATTTAGATAAAATTCCGGCATTCCTGAATATGAATATAAATTTTTATTTGCGCCTCTGCGTGAGTTTTTCATACCTTCAATCTGCAACGCTTTCATCGTGGCGAATTGAGGGTTGATTTTGAAACGCAGAGGGGACGCAGAGTTTTATTTAGCCAAAGTTGATCTTATTCCTTCTCAACGGGGGCTGTTTGCAGAAACTTCTTGATGTCAATTTTGTAGTAGACTGGTTCTTGTTTAGTGCTATGCTCTACTGGTTTAGTAGCACGTCCTCTAAGAGTGTCTTTGAGGCTATCAAGAATTTGTAGAGGATCGTCTTGAGGTCGTAGAGTTAGCAGTGTGGTATCGCAAGCAGCGTCTTCTTTTTTGGCTGTGCAAATCACTGCTTGATTATTGACTGTACCGTTAGTGATATAAGCCAAACTTTGATTGTTGTAAGCAGTCTGGAATCGAGACGATACTTGTTCACACCGCTGTTCTGGGGTAACAGTCTTACTATTAAACCACGCATATCTCCAATGTATAATTGCAATTTTCCCTCGTGATGTCCAAGCATAAGTAGTGGGGACGCGTAGATTAGCTTCTTGGTCGTAACCTGAAGCGCAGATAAAACGAACTTCATCATCAGCTTTCGCTTGACTAGGTATAGAACTGATACAACCAACAGTCAAAGCACAGCCAGTCAATAAAGAAATGATTGGTTTTAGTTGCATAATTTTTCTCCTGAAATCCTGAAAAACAACGCTTTTGGAATAATTGCGAATTAGATATTTTCTCACAACCAGTACAATTAGTACAGATGAAAATCAAACTTGATTCTTAAGATTCATCTTAAAATCAAATTTACACACAACTGCATCTTTGATAAAAAATTCATCTATTTCAGTTGCACAGCTATTAAGGTGAAGTTTTCTTCACCATTTTGAGTATGTATCTGAGACTTGCTAAACTAAATATGGAATTTTTGCATGATAACTACTCTTGTTATCCCCATTTTTTTAGTTGGAGAAATATAACTCTGACTTTTCACGTTCTATGGAAAAGCCCACGAAAAAACTAACCTCCTAAACCCCTTCCCGCATCGGGAACTAGAAAAATGCCGATCAATCAACAAAGATTTGAAAAAATATATCAGGATGAATTGACTCCGAAACAAAAGAAAGTATTGCCTTTATTTTTAGCTGGACAAACTGATGAACACATAGCCAGAGAACTTGGCGCTACGCATCGTTCTACAGCTAGTCATCAACTCAGAAATATATCTACAAAATTTGGCTTTCCTCCTGAGACTGAACCAGATTATCGTTGTAATTTGATTGAGATGTTTGCCAAATATAAGCCAGAGTTAGTTAGTGTTAAAGCTTTAGAAAAATGTGGGCATATTATTCAGAATGTTCGCTTCCCAGAAGGTCTGGAACCACTAAATTCTGCTTTTTATCAAGAACGTTCTCCTATTGAATCTTGTTGTTATACTGCTGTTAAAGAACCAGGCGCACTAATTCGGATTAAAGCACCTAAGCAGATGGGTAAAACTTCGTTGCTGAAAAGAATTATGGCTGAAGCTAATAAAAGTAGTTATAGTACGGTTTATTTGAATTTTAGCTTAATAGAAAAAAATAAATTTACTAACGCTCATAATTTTCTCCGCAGTTTTTATGCTTATGTGATTAATCAATTACCTTCAGCACCTTCGCTAACAGTCTGGGATACAGACATTCCAAGTATGGTGAACTGCACTCTGACATTCCAAAGTTTGCTTAAACAATTGGATGGTGTTTTATTTTTAGCTTTAGATGAAGTAGATAAATTATTTGAATACCCAGAGATTTATGAAAACTTTTTTCCGATGTTGCGTAATTGGAATGAAAACGCTAATGAGTCAGATACATGGGAAAAATTGCGGCTCTTAGTAGCACATTCTACAGAAGATTATGGGCGTTTAGATATTAATCAATCTCCTTTTAATGTGGGATTACCAATTAAATTGGAAGAATTTACTGAAGAACAGGTGAAGAGTTTAGCTATCCGACATGGATTAGATAGTAAAAATATTCTTCCTCTGATGTCTCTAGTGGGGGGACATCCTTATTTAGTGCGGTTAGCACTTTATTATTTGGTATGTCAGGATGCAACTATTGGGAAATTGCTGCAAGAGGCTACTACAGATACAGGAATTTATAGTGAACACTTACGCCGACATTTGGAGACTTTTCAAGAAAATCAAGAGTTAGGAAGGGTGTTTAAGGAGATAGTGAGTAATACTCAAGGAATTAAAATAGAGCGTAAAAATCGGCAAATTTATCAATTAGATAGTATGGGAGTGATTAAATTTAGCAATAATTTTGTGATGCCACGCTGTAGATTGTATCATGAATATTTTGGCGATCGCTTGTAATTACAAAAATAATCTCACGCAGAGGCGCAGAGAGAGGAGAAATGGGATTTAGTAACTATTATAAAGTCGGTGGTAGTTTAAATGCTAATCATCGCACCTATGTAGTCCGCAAAGCAGATACACAAATCTTTGAACTGCTGAAAGCTGGGGAGTATTGTTTTGTATTTAACTCGCGTCAGATGGGTAAATCTAGTTTGCGAGTTCAAACAATCAAAAAACTTAGAGCAGTAGGAATCAAATGTGCTTCTATTGATTTAACTATTCTTGGTAGTCACATCAGCCCGGAAAAATGGTATAAAGGATTTGCCAATCAGCTATTATCTAGTTTTGAAATAGATGATATAGATTTTAATAGCTGGTGGTTACAGCATGATTCATGGACGGAAGTACAGAGATTAAACTTACTTTTAGAGTCATTCCTGCTGAATAAATTAACCTCTAATATTATCATTTTTATCGATGAAATTGATAGCCTGATTAAAAGTGCATTTAAAGATGATTTTTTTGCTTTAATTCGCGCCTGTTATAATCTCCGGGCTGAATCTCCAAAATATGAGCGTTTAACTTTTTGTTTGCTTGGGGTGGCTACACCAGGAGATTTGATTCAAGAAAGGGAACGCACGCCGTTTAATATTGGTAGTTCAATAGAATTAACTGGGTTTAGCTTTACAGAAGCAAAGGATGCTTTAATTGCAGGGTTAGAAAGTCAGGTAGAACATCCAGAAGCAGTATTGCAAGATGTTTTAAGTTGGACTGGTGGACAACCATTTCTCACTCAGAAGTTATGCAGTTTAATTGTACAAGAAACAGAAAATAGCTATGGGAGTGTTAATGAATTAGTTGATAATTTTATCATCCACAATTGGGAATCACAAGATGAACCAGAGCATTTACGAACAATCCGCGATCGCATTCTACGAAATGAGCAAAAAGCTGGCAGATTACTAGGATTATATCAGCAGGTTTTATACTCAAGCAAGGGAGTTGCTATAGATGGTAGTCAAGAGCAAACAGAATTAAGACTCTCAGGTTTAGTAGTTAAAAAAGATGGTTATTTAAAAGTATATAATTCTATCTATCAAGCCGTTTTTAATCGAAGTTGGCTCAAACAAGAATTAGACAAACTCCGTCCCTATAGTGCAGCAATTAATAACTGGTTACATTCCCAACATGAACCATCCTGGCTATTGCAAGGTAAAGCCTTAGATGAAGCGTTAGTATGGGCTGTTGGCAAAAGTTTAAGTAATTCAGATTACGAATTTTTACAGGAAAGTCAAAAAGTTGCTACAGAATTACAAATTGAGGTAAATCAGAAATTAGCAGAAGCTAGTCAAAAATTAACTAAAGCTAATGTAACCGTTAAACGAAAGTTAACTGATGCAAATAAAAAAGCAAAATACATAGTTTGGATTGGAGGAACTATCGCAATTATCCTCATATTAATAAGTGTGATTGTTGGACAAAATCAATTGCAAACAGCCAAAGAAGCTACAAGACTTACACAAGTTGGCTATAACGTTGCACAGCAATTTGAATCTAAACAACTTGAAGCTTTACTTTTAGCTATGAAGGCTGGAGAAGATTTAAAATATCTGGTAAAAAATCAGTCTTCTTTGGGAGAATATCAAACAATTAGTCCCTTGTCGGCTTTACTAAATATTCTCGTGAACATTCATGAATATAATCAATTTGATAGTGGACAAACAACACTCAATAATCTGGCTTTTAGTCCTGATGGCAAAATCATTGCTTCTGGTGGTAATGATGGTAGTGTTAAATTGTGGAATCAGAATGGAACTGCGATCGCAACTCTGATTGGACATAAAAATAAGCTGAAAAGTATTAGTTTTAGTGAGGATAGCAGAATTATCGCTTCTGCTAGCCAAGACGGAACTATTAAACTCTGGCAACGAAATGGTACTCTCATTAAAACCCTTTATGGACATCAAAGTTGGGTAATTAGTGCTACATTTAGTGCGGATAACACTATTGCCTCTGCTAGTAAGGATGGTACTATAAAACTCTGGCAGTCAGATGGTACTCTGATTAAAACTATACCACTCAAAAGTCATGCAATCACTAGTGCTACCATCAGCCCTAATGGTAAAATTATTGCCGTTGGTAACGAAGAAGGAAATATTGAACTATGGAAAAGTGATGGCACTTTCATCACAACCATTGTTGGGCATAAAGGTTGGGTGACAAGTATTAATTTTAGCCAAGATGGAGAAAAGATTGTTTCCGGTAGTGATGACAAAACTATCAAACTTTGGAAAGCCAATGGTACTCTAATTAGAACAATTGAGGGGCATACAGCTAGGATAAATAGTGTCAGTTTCAGCCCTGATGGTAAAACAATTGTTTCTGGCAGTAGTGACCAAACTATAAAAATCTGGCAACTAGATGGTACTCTAATTTATACTTTCGTTGGACATGGTGATTCAGTAGCTAGTGTGAGTTTCAGCCGTGATAGCAAAATAATCGCTTCTGGTAGTGAAGACGGAATTGTGAAACTCTGGAAGCTGAACGCAGATATCTTGACTACATTAACTGGGCATAAACGCGGGATAAGTAGCCTCAATTTTAGCCCTGATGGCAAAATAATTGCTTCTGGGGGTGACGAGGGTACTGTGAAATTATGGCAGCGAAATGGAACTTTAATTGCTAACCTCAGAGGACATCAAGGTTCAGTAAATAGTATCAGTTTTAGCCCCAATAGTAAAACTATTGCTGTTGGCACTGATCAAGTAATTGCCAAAATTTGGCAGCAGAATGGTACTCTAATTCATCCTCTGACTGAGTACAAAGGGGTAGCAAGTGTTAGCTACAGTCCTAATCAAGAAATGATTGCTTTTGGTACTGACAAAGGAACTATTAAACTTTTAAAATTAGATGGAACTTTAATAGAAACCTTCGGTGAACATAAAAATTGGGTAACAAGTGTCAGTTTTAGCCACGATGGTAGAATTATTGCTTCTGGTGGCGATGGCGAGGATAAAACTATCAAACTTTGGCACTTAGATGGAACTTTAATTACTACTCTAACTGGACATAGAAAGGGTATTAATAGTATAATTTTTAGTCCTGACGACAAAATTATAGCTTCAGTAAGTACAGATCAAAGTATCAAACTTTGGCAGCTAGATGGGACTTTAATTACTACCATGACTGGACATAGTGATTCAGTAAATAGCGTCAGCTTCAGTCCCGATGGAGAAATTATAGCTTCAGGAAGTTCAGACAAAACTATCAAACTTTGGAAAAAAGATGGAGTTCCGAGCACTACATTGATTGGACATAAAGGTGCAGTAACCAGCGTCAACTTCAGTCCTGATGGAAAAACTCTTGCCTCTGCTAGTAAGGATGGTAAGGTAATTTTATGGAATTTGCAGTTAGATGATTTACTAGCACTGGGATGTCAATGGCTGGAAGACTATTTTGTAACTCATTCGGAAACTCGTAATAGTTTGCGTCCATGTAAGTCAAGCGGCGTAAATAATTAAAGGTTTATGGTGAGGACTTTAGTCCTAAAATGAGGGGTTGTTAAGGATTTAATCTAACGGTTTCACACGATTAGCTTCAATATCTGCTTTTGCACGCTGGATTAACCGATCCAATCGACCAGATTTTGCATCTACTTGAATTTGCTTGTCCCAGGCAACATTGAGATATTCTTGAAGCCAGTTCGATAGATCCTGTATTTCACCTTCAGACAATTGCATAATATCGGCTTCGATTTCTAAGAGTGAGCTCATCGAGTTATCCTCAATCCAGCACTATGCACTCTATACTACCAGCATTGACGGAATAATTCAGAATTAGAATTAGTGTCAAGTCTTAGTTATGAAGTAATAATTATTAATCATCAATTAGCATGACAGAGAAATGGCTTTCTATCGTCGGCATTGGAGAAGATGGATTACAGGGGTTAAGCGCGATCGCTCTTTCCCTAATCACTCAAGCTAAAGTAATTGTCGGAGGCGATCGCCATTTGGCAATGCTTCCTACAGACGATCGACGTGAAAAACTAGTCTGGACATCCCCCATTAGCGCGTCTATAGACGAAATTATTCAGCGTCGGGGTCAGTCAATTTGCGTACTTGCAAGCGGCGATCCCATGTGTTATGGCATTGGTGTAACTTTGATGAGGCGAATTACCATCTCTGAAATGACGATTATTCCCGCACCTTCAGCCTTCAGTCTCGCCTGTGCCAGGGTGGGATGGTCTTTAACTGAGGTGGAAACTTTGAGTTTGAATGGTCGTCCATCCTCCTTACTCCAGTCCTACATCTATGCGGGAGCTAGGCTGTTGATTTTGAGTGAAGGAAAGGACACACCCCCCATTGTTGCCGAAATTTTGACAAATCGTGGCTATGGTGGTAGTAAAATTACCGTATTGGAGCGCATGGGTGGCACTCATGAAAGAATTGTGTCAGGTACGGCTGCATCTTGGAGTGAAACTGAAATTGCGGCTTTGAATGCGATCGCAGTTGATTGTATTGTTGATGCTGGGGTTATCCCTTTACCAAGATTACCAGGACTACCAGATAACGCCTACCACCACGATGGACAGTTAACTAAACGTGAAGTTAGGGCAATCACCCTAGCAGCTTTGGCTCCCACACCAGGAGAATTATTGTGGGATGTTGGCGCGGGTTGTGGCTCAATTTCTATCGAATGGATGCGGAGTAATGCTCGGTGTCGGGCGATCGCGATCGAACAAAATTCATCTAGACTACTATATATTGCCGATAATGCTGCTACTCTCGGTACTCCAAGTCTACAAATTATTGAAGGGAAAGCACCCCATATCTTGAAAGACTTGCCTGCACCAGATGCAATTTTTATTGGTGGTGGGGTAACAGCAACAGGACTTTTTGAAGTTTGCTGGGAAGCATTGCAGCCGGGTGGACGTTTGGTGGCAAATGTCGTGACAGTAGAGGGCGAGCAAACTTTATTTCAATGGCATGAACAAGTCGGTGGCGATTTGACTCGTGTTGCTATTCAACGGGCTGAACCTATTGGTAAATTTTTGGGCTGGCGAGCAATGGCAACTGTGACGCAATGGGTAGTTGTAAAATAACAAGATTTGTGCGGGATCTAAAAACGTGCCAGCTAAATTTTTGAGTCATTTTGTCAATAACAAGACCTAAATCTCAATAAAGCCCAAAGTAATCGGATTAATCCCTACTTAACATTACCAGCCTAGAAACAGCTTACCGTTATATCTGTCAAAATGTAATTAATTATCTAAATAAATTTGAGATATTTACTCTAATTAATTCTTCTATAATCGACTATTTGAGTAATGAATAATAGCTATTATTTTTTATCTATGAATTAACTGTTGATTTAATCAATAGTCATCATTAGTTTTTATTTATTGACATAAATGATAAGAGACGCAACTGATTGCGTCTCGACAAGTCAGCTAAGTATCATCTACACTTCAGTAATTTTGTCAATCTGCCAAAAAACAGAAATAATTGCAGGCGCTTGCTCAAATTCGCTAATGGGGGCGGGTTTCATGTCCCGGTAGTCCAGCAGTTGGACTAAGATCAGGTAAGCGATCGCTAAAATCACTGAAATCGCACCTGTAAGAATAGCAATTAATTTTGAACGTTCCATCAGTCTTTCCTGTAATACAAGTTATTGTTCTGTGTCTATATCCACATTAATACTTGAGACCGATATACATTATTATGATGGGCTATCAGTTAAATAGTAATCAATAGCTGTTCTTCATCCACCTGATAAACAACTCGATTGCGAAAAAGACCTGCGAAATCATCTTTGAACTACTTGCTTGATATTTGGACGTTAGTAAGCACCCTTTCGCAATGTATCAAAGTAACGGTTTAGATTTTGCACCGCTCTATCTATCTTTACATAGTTGAGCTTTTTCGCACCCACCTACTTATTAAAGCAATATATAAAGATAGAGTTTCGATTATACCGCAAGCCTTTGCAAAGTCTAAAAGGTGTGATAGAACATAGCAAAGTTAAGAACAAAATTAAGTACCAAAAGACTCATAGCTATTTGCTATTAGAGCTTTTCGACATCATAATTGATGAAAAAGCTACATAGTTGCTGTTATCTTGTTACGATGTTAACTACTGCAATATATTCACTTAGATTTAAATTAATAATTTCATGATTCGTATTGCTAAATTAAATAAAATTGACTTTATAATTTTGATTATTATTGTCATAATTGGTCTTGTGCATTTACCTTTTCCGTTTGACGGAGATCAAGCATTTTTTAGGCTAGGTGCTTGGGAAATGCAACAAGGAAAGGTACTGTATCGTGATTTTTGGGATATTAAGCAGCCGGGAATTTTCTGCTTTTATTTTTTAGCAGGTACTTTGTTTGGTTTTGATGAGATTGGCATCCATGCCTTTGAACTTATTTACATGTTACTTTTTTCGATAATATTACAGCTAACTCTAAAAAGCTATTTTCGACATCAAATAATTGCAAGTCTAGTACCTTTGTTAACAGTTGGTGTTTACTATATTGTTTCAGGTGCTTGGCAGCTTACTCAAGTAGAAGCACTGGTTGGCTTTCCTTTATTCCTTTGTCTGTGGCTAACATTTAAGTGTTTTAAAAATGAAGGTAAACAAAGATTTTATCTACTTTTAATGTCAGGATTTATTGGGGGAATTGTCCTCCTATTTAAATTACTCCTTCTGCTTATCTTACTTTCGTTTTGGCTGACTATATTTATGTATTCTCTGTTAATTAAACGAGAGAGAATTAAAAAAATATTTATAGAGACTTGCTTACCAGTTTTCATAGGAATAATATTTCCTCTTTTAGTCGTTTCCAGCTACTTTGTCTGGGTTAATAGTTTTTCAATAGTGTATGAAACATTTTTTATCTATCCACCCCTTATTGTTGCTAATGCCGAATTTCATAAACTTGAGTTGATTTCAGGAATAAAATGGTTTTTGCAGAATTTTTACCCTTTAGTTTTAATGGCTGCTGTTGCAGTATATGTATCCTTGCACAAGTCTAAGAATATATTGACTTTGCTACTTGTTGTTTGGTGTATTTTTGGTTTTGGTGTTATTATTCTACAACGAACAGCATTGTGGGAATACCATTATTTACTATTGTTTGTACCCATAGGGATTTTAGCAACTAAAGGATTAGATATATTATGGGAGTCTTTAAAAGAATTAAGGTCTTTACTCCCGACAATTTTGCTCATATTTTTATTGTTATTACCTTTATCATCCACTCTGATAAAAAAGACTGTTACCCTGATCGACAATAACTTTGCTTTAACTGAAGATACACGATTAAAATATCAGACTGTTTTTAGAAAAAAATATCCATCTCTTCATTCAGAGGCTAACTTTATCTCTCAGTCAGGAAGTCTTGCTGGTGATATTTATGTAGCTGGAGATCCATCTATTTACTACTTCTCTGGTCGGATTCAAGCCACAATACTACGTGGTTGGGCACTTGAATATTTTCTGCCTGAACAATGGCCAAGACTTATAGAGCAGTTAGATTCATCAAAACCTCCTTATATCTTTATTGATTATGAACCCCAGACTATAATCAAAGAAAATTTTCCCAAAATGCTGGAATTTGTTGAGCAAAGATACCAGGTTTTACGTCAAAATAATAACGGTATTTGGTATATCATCAAATGATACAGCAATTCGTAAGTAAGTGAGGTAGGTATAAAATGTAGGACAAAAAATCAGATAAAAAGAGTTTCTATCTCCTCCTTCCAGCAAGAACTGCCTCAAAGCTTTTATGCAAAACTGTACTAAGTGAAACCAAGAAAGCGTTCTTGGGAAGATATTTACGAACATCTTGATTCAACGATTACAATTCCTGTTCGTTTAGAAGGTTAATTTGACTCCAAAAGAAAAGGCAAATACCAATGATTTATAACCTTGTTGCCCAAGCGGCGGAATCTACATCAAAAGTGCCGTTAGTACCACAAGCACATCCGACCTTACCAACGAGTACACAAATTAGTTATTTTTTCTACACATTTGGTGCATTTATAGTTGTTGGCTTCATACTCTACATATTATTATTTTATTTTTTGCGAGCGTTTTTTCGCCGAACAGAAAAAGATACAGCCCTACTTATCCTTGGCATTTTACAAATTCCTGCTATAGCTATTTTTATTTTTGCTAATCTCAAACTCTCACTGACCCAACTAGGATCGGGAGGAATCATAGATTGGATCGATCGAGGACTTACGGCTTTACTAATTGCTACTGTCACCTACTCCATATCTCTGTTGTTTACGGAAGCAGTAGTTTCCTACTTGAAAGACTACGCGCGGAAAACTGAGGCTGTATGGGATGATGTATTAATCCCACTTTTAAAAAATTTTATCCCAGTCATAATTTACTTAATTGGGATATCTCTATTTTTTAGCACCCTTGGGTTTGATTTAACTGGAATCGGTTTAGCTATAGGTAGCATCACTGTAGTTCTGGGATTGGCAGTAAAAGATATTTTAAGCGATTTTTTTAGTGGATTGGTATTGTTAGTTGATACGCCCTTTAAATTTGGTGATGTTATCGCTATGCCAAATGGTTCAATAGCAATTATCAAAAATATCGGTATCCGAGTAACTAAGCTATATCTGATTAACGAACATTGCGAAGTATATACTCCAAATACATCTTTGGGAAGTCAAAATATCATCAACCTCAGTCGTCCTACAACTCACTACGCTTATACAATTAAGGTGTCAGTCAGAGTAGATGCAGATGCAGTGGTAGCAACAAATATTCTGCGGCAAATTATCATTGGACATCCAGACACATTAGGCAATATCGATGAGAAAATTCAGTATTTGGAAAGCTTTGCGGCATTGAAAGAAGCCGAGGGAGATAAGCTGTCAAAGAAAGAAGCAGGGCGTTTGCGTTTACTAGTTGAAAAAGAGGTGAATAGTCACATAGAGAAGATTGAAGAATCCTTTGAGGTTTTTGTTAGACAAATTAAACAATTAGAGAAGGGTGGATTGACTTCAGAAGAGTTGAAAAATATCCAGCAAAGCTATCTAGAGATATTGAATCTTGTAGGGCTAGTAATTATCACAGAACGAAAGGGTAAACGGGTAAAATCCTGGCTAGATGAAGAACAAAATTCATCTAGTAAACAGTTAATATTTTTAATCCGAGAATGGTATAAAACTTGGTTAGAAGACCCTGACTTAGTATTTGAAGATCAACGTATTTTGCCCGATGAATGGGAGCAAAAAATTGACCTCCTCAAAATTAAGTTAAATAAATTATTTCAAAAAGTTTCCAATCCAGGTGTAGATGAAACAAGATTAGATGACTACTCTTTAAAAGTTGTCGAATGGCTAAATGACAGTTTTAAAGAATCTAATGTTGCCTGGAAAGAGCCACAAGTTCAGTTAACTGATATCCAAGGTTCTGGTATGCAATTTTCTGTCAGGTTCTACGTTGATAATATTCAGTTAGAACACTGGCGGCGTGGCGATCGCGTGCAAAATGAGGTCCGCCGAGAGATGGTAAGGCGGCTGAGACAAGCTTATATCTACACACTAGGATGAGGGAGGAGTTGAATTGAAAAGAATTAAAAACTAAGTAGAAGACTGCAAAAACAGCCATTACCGTGTTGAAAGGGATATTTACAGGCTTACCTGCGATCGCAAAATTATTCGATTTGGGACAAAGGTTTAATTCCAGCAAAGATACGATCGATACTAGTAACTCTGCTGGCATTAAACCCTATGTCTTTAACCGAAGAAATTCTTTCCCAATTACCAAACGATGTTTTAGGAGGATTGCGTCAAAGCGATCGCATCCTTACATCTGTGCGAGAAAACACCGCACCCACACCACAGTTAGTTAAAGAAAATCAACAACCTTTAGGCGTTGTAGACTTCGATGTGCTTATCTGCGGTGGCACTTTAGGCATTTTAATTGGTTGTGCCTTAGCTGTGAAGGGACTGCGGGTGGCGTTGATGGAACGGGGAGTTTTGCAGGGGAGGGAACAAGAATGGAATATCTCTCGCAAAGAACTAGATGTATTTGTGGAATTGAACTTGCTGACTGAGGAAGAATTATCAAGTGCGATCGCCACCCAATATAACCCAGCGCGAGTTAGTTTTGATGGCGGTACAGAAGTTTGGGTAGAGGATGTTTTGAATATCGGCGTAGATCCAGTTTATCTGCTGGCTACATTGAAAACCCGATTTCTCGCCGTTGGTGGAAAGTTGTTAGAAAACACACCCTTTACCGAAGCAATGGTTCATCAAGATGGGGTAATGGTAAATAACCAATTCAAAACTCGGTTATTAATCGACGCGATGGGACATCTTTCACCCATCAGCCAACAAGCACGCCAAGGCAAAAAACCAGATGCACTGTGCTTAGTTGTGGGAAGTTGCGCCCAAGGTTTTGCGGAAAATAACTCAGGCGACTTGTTATTATCATTTACATCCTTGCAAAATCAATGTCAGTACTTCTGGGAAGCCTTCCCAGCCAGGGATGGTAGAACAACTTACTTATTTACTTACATGGATGCACATCCCCAACGCTTGAGTTTAGAAGCTTTATTTGAGGAATACCTGCGTCTCCTACCAGAATATCAGAGAGTGGAATTGAACAAGCTGAAATTTCAACGGGCCTTGTTTGGTTTCTTTCCCACCCATCGCCAAAGTCCGCTAAAAACCCCTTGGAATCGCATTCTACCAGTGGGAGATAGCAGTGGTAGTCAATCTCCCTTGAGTTTTGGTGGTTTTGGGGCAATGGTGCGTCACCTGAAGCGTTTAACTTATGGCATTCACGAAGCACTAGAAACAGAACAATTATCTGCAAAAGCCTTAACACTGCTGCAACCCTATCAGCCAAGTCTGACTGTTACTTGGTTGTTTCAAAAGGCGATGAGTGTTAGTGTAAATCAAAAAATTGCCCCAGATCAGATTAACCAACTACTCTCAGCAGTATTTCAGGAAATGCAGCAGTTGGGTACACCAGTGCTAAAACCATTTTTACAGGATATAGTGCAGTTTTCGGCACTAACGCAAACATTGTTAAAAACTGGTTTATCTCATCCGGGAATAGTTGCCAAGATCGTTCCGCAAGTAGGTGTGGGAAATTTATTAGATTGGATGATACATTACAATAATTTAGGTGTATATACTGCCTTATTTTTGTTGAGTCCAATGTTAGAAACATGGATTAGGCATCAACCAAATGAACAACAATATTATTGGCATCGTTTGATCGATGCCTGGAAGTATGGTTCTGGCGGTGATTACTCAGATGAAACTTGAATAATATCTCTGTGAGGCGAATATGATTGAACGGAAATCTTCAGGAATAAAATACTTTGCAGTGCTGATTGGATTCCTGCGCGATCGCCAAGGATTTCTAGAGGAAGTTCGCCAAGGGACGAGATTACCAAATAAAATCATTTCTCTGCTGGTTTGCAGTTCCTTATTTCTCGCGGCTTATGGCGGAATCATTGGTGCATACCATAGCTGGATGCAAGCTTTGTCTTCTGCCATTAAACTCCCAGCCCTTTATTTAATTACACTCCTGATTTGTATCCCGACGTTGTTCTTTGCTAATATTATTTTTGGTTCCAAGCGGACTTTTGCACAGCACTTAGCATTAGTATTGACTGCTGTTTCAGTTACGAGCGTACTTTTATTTAGCTTTGCACCAATAACTCTTTTTTTCTTAATTACCACCAATAATTACCAATTTTTAATTCTGCTAAATGTATTCATCTTTGCATTAACTGGATTTATTGGAATTTCGTCTTTATATCAGGCTACAAATATAGTTTTAGAACAGGATAATGAAGGTACTAAGACGCGCGGTAGAATTGTAAAATTTTGGCTATTTCTTTACGCTTTCGTAGGCAGTCAGTTAGGCTGGACTCTCAGACCATTTTTTGGCACACCTGGTTCGGCTTTTGAACTATTCCGCGAAAGGGAAGGCAATTTCTATTTGAGTGTAATTCACACTATTAGCTATCTCTTAGGAATCCGTAATTAGTAATTATTAATTTAACAAAATATCGAATATATAAAATCAGTTTTTTGCTCAATTTAGGTTCATTGTTTCACAATCTATCCCACATTCAACACGTTGATGTGTCATATCATATCTGGCAAATTACTTGTGAATATGTCATTGCGAGAGCAACGAAGTGGTTTGAAACTAGTACCACTAGTGGACTCTCTCTCTATTTGCTACTATGTATAATTAGTGATGATTAAATTATCCAAATACTCAGTTAACCTTGCTTTCTCTTGCGTTGTCGCCTATATTATCGCTTCTACGGCTACGGTAATTGCTCAACCCAAACCTTCACAAAGCAATTCGATAACAAAATTAACACCGACTCAATTAAAAGTTTTGCGATCGCTAGGGTTAAAAGTAGCATTACCAAGTTATATACCCGCAGATTTTCGTGCTGACAAAGTATTAGTCTCGGCTGGGCGCGAAAATGTTGACAGCTTGGGTTACTTAGTTGTTTACAAAAATTCAAGTGCAGATAAATGCTTTGCGATTGAGTCAGTATCTGGTGGTATTGGCGACTTGCCTTCTGGAACGCGCAGTTACCCGATAAATTCTCCGATATTTGGAAAAAGCGTTTTGGAGCAAGGACTATACGGTAATGCCAAACAATCAACATTGCTATCGCAGTGGTTGGGTTCAGAAAGTGGTCTCTTTTACAGATTTGTTGGTACGGGAATAGTACCAGAATTGTCTAATTGTAGTAACGTTACTCCCCAAGAAGCAGTCAGAATTACGCAGTCGATTCGATACTTGAATTAATCGACTACGGCTTGTTTGTAAACGCATTATGTCGGGAGCTTTCGGCCCCCAGCATTGCACCACGTGTTTCGCATCACTCCACGCCCATTGGTGACAAGTTCTTGCGGCGCGTTAAGCACTTTTGGCGGTAATAGTACCCTTGAGGGTACTATCCATAGAAAAATATAAACACTACATTAACTGTGTTAGAAATTCCTTCCACAAAAACCATACAGGATTTTATTGGCTGATTTTTTTGCCATCAAGTAAAAACAAGTGTGAGAAATCCAGGTTCTCTATGCCAATACTTGTAAATTGGCAAAGATATTCTAAGTTAGGGACTTCCAAAAAATAAAATATACAGTAGGGTGTGTTAGGCGAAAGCCGTAACGCACCGAGATATCTGGCGGTGCGTTACGCTGTCGCTAACGCACCCTACAAAATTGGATATTTTTTTAATTGGAAGTCCCTTAGAACGGCATTGAAATATATTACCTTTCACAAAACAAGGCAACGGTCACAAGGGTAATAAAGTATCAATCAAAACTTTACTTGTAAGTATAGTGCTTACTAGTATAGAAAATTTTGTGTCGAGATGCGTAGCACAATACACAAGAAATTATTGTCCTACTTACTAGGAGTGCGATCGCTAGTATGAGGAACTTTCGCTCTAACATTAAACATTGACAATAGGTACAACAAATATGCAAGAAGTATTAACCTTGATTGAGCAAAAAAAACAAGAATATGCTCAACTGCCCTTGTTTAATTTTATGCGAGACAAAACTATAAATCACAGACAAAGGCTAGCTTGGGCACCATGTGCGGCTCATTTTATTATGAACTTTGCAGAACTGAATAAGTATTTTTTGCGAGTAGAACCAACTAACGATCCGATTCAGAGACTAATTAACAAGCATACTTATGAAGACGATCATCATTGGCTGTGGTTTGTGGAAGATATGAAAAACCTAGAGCTTGACAAATCATTGAAATTTAGTGATGCATTAAAATTTCTTTGGGGTGAAGAAACAAAGAATGCTCGCTGGTTAAACTATCAACTTTATCGATATACTTCCCAAGCTACTCCTATCCAGAAAATCATAGTTATTGAAGTTACCGAAGCTACAGGTAACATAATGTTTTCAGCTACAGCAGAGATTTGCAAAGAAGTTAAAGTAATTACCGAAAAACCATGCCGATATTTTGCAGATTTCCATCTGGCTGTTGAAACTGGTCACATGACAGGTGCATCTGGAATAGAAGGAATTTTACAACATATTCAACTATCAGAAGTAACTCGACAAGAAGCTTTTGAATTGGTTGAGAACTTATTTACAGTTTTTACACAATTTACAAGCGATCTTTTGGTATATGCTGAAACCCATGAAATTGAGCAAAAATTGAAAGCTGCATAAATTCTTAAACAAGCTTTTTTAAATTTGCTTCCAGACTTAATTTTAAACTTAAAGAGGAAAAGAGGAACTCTAGCTATGTCACAGGATGTACAAAATGTTGTGATTGTTGGTGGTGGTTCAGCAGGTTGGATGACGGCAGCTTATTTGAGTAAAGCACTAGATAAAAATATTCAGATTACGCTGGTAGAATCATCTAACATCACAAAAGTTGGAGTTGGAGAAGCAACTTTTAGTACCATCAAAGTATTCTTTGATTTTCTGGGGCTACAAGAAGATGAATGGATGCCAAAGTGTAATGCCACATACAAGATGGCAATTAAGTTTGTCAATTGGAATGCGAAGGGAGATCACTTCTACCATCCTTTCCAGAGATACGAGGTGATTGATGGCTTTGATCTCTCTGAATGGTGGCTGAAAATGAAGAAAGATCGAGAAGCATTTGATTATGCCTGCTTTTTAACTCCCTGGCTGTGTGACAATCAAAGTTCTCCTAGATATCTGGATGGTAAAGTCTTTGATGACAAAGTTCAAAATGAATTTTCTCAAGGACATATTGTCAAGAAAAGTATCCTAGATAATTTAAAGATTCAGTACCCCTATGCCTATCATTTTGATGCGAATCTACTCGCAAGATTCATGAAAGATTATGCAATGGAAAGAGGAGTAAAGCAAATTGTTGATGATGTGGTGGATACCAAGTTAACTGAGGATGGCAGCATAGGTAGCCTCACAACCAAAGAGCATGGCATTCTTAGTGGCGACCTTTTCATTGACTGTACTGGTTTCCGTGGTCTTTTGATCAACAAAGTGCTTGATGAGCCATTCATTTCTTATTCAGAGTCGCTGTTGTGCGATCGCGCGATCGCCATGCAGATACCAACCGATCTAAAAAAAGATGGTATCAACCCTTACACCACGGCAACTGCGCTTTCCTCTGGTTGGGTCTGGAATATACCTTTGTATGGTAGAAATGGTACAGGGTATGTTTATGCCAGCGCATTCATTTCTGCTGAGGAAGCAGAACAGGAATTTCGCCAGCACTTGGGATCTGCTGCTGATAATTGTCAAGCCTCTCATATCAAGATGCGGATTGGACGCAACAGAAACTCATGGGTGAAAAACTGTGTAGCAATTGGTCTTTCTAGTGGATTTGTGGAACCATTAGAATCTACTGGCATCTTTTTCATTCAACATGGAATTGAAGAATTAGTTAGCCACTTTCCTAGCAAATCTTTCAATGAAGAGCTAATTCACAGCTATAACAAGGTTATCGCTGACTGCATAGATGGTGTGCGAGAATTTTTGACACTTCATTACTATGCTAGCGATCGCACTGACACAGAATTCTGGAAAGCAACTAAGACCAATATCAAAGTCCCAGAAGAACTAGGGGAAAAATTAAAATTATGGAAAAATAGACTGCCGAGCAATAAGAGTATTAATCCGAAATACCACGGCTTCGAGTCTTACTCTTATTCAGTAATGTTGCTGGGGCTAAATTATATGCCTGAAAGCAGCCTGCCCATTTTAGAGCATATCAAAAATCACAATGCCCAAGCTGCATTTTTGGAAATTAAGGAAAGAGCCAATTACCTAAGTTCAACTTTGCCGTCCCAGTATGAATATTTAACCCATGTAATTAAGTCACAAGAGTAGTCTGGGTATCTGAGAAAATGTTTGAAAAGGGTCGTTTGACCTCATAGTTAGCACAGCCAAGTATCTCAGTATAGGGCTAGAGCCTTGATTTATCGTTGCAGTTAAGCCCATCAGAAGGGCTAGACCCGGACTTTTCAAACACCCTCTTAGCTTGGTTAGCGATCGGCCACAGCAGATTCCTGTACCAATTTCATAATTTAGGAGAACCCAAGATGACAGTCAAACAAGTCTGTGTGATTGGAGCTGGAGTCAGTGGATTAGTCTCAGCAAAGACATTTCTTGAGGAAGGTTACGAAGTTACATTGTTCGAGAAACGGCAGGGACTTGGTGGTGTCTGGGAAAGATCGAGGACTTACCCAGGACTATCGATCCAAAATCCCAGAGACACTTATGCTTTCTCAGACTATCCTATGCCAGCCTCTTATCCAGAATGGCCTTCAGGAGAGCAAATATGTGCTTACCTTGAATCCTATGCTCAACACTTTGGTGTAGTAGAAAAAATTCAGTTTGGTGCAAAAGTAACTAAAGTGGAGCGTAAATCAGGAAATACTACTGGATGGATAATTAGTGTTAGCTTTCAAGAAAACGATCGGGAGATCGGAAAAAAAAATTACGAGTTCGACTTTCTTATTGTGTGTAATGGCACTTATGATATTCCCTACATTCCTAACTTGCCGGGAATGGAAGAGTTCATTGCCGCTGGAGGTCAGGTAATACATACTAACAACTTTAATGACAGCTCTGTAATTGAGGGCAAGCGAGTAGTTGTTGTCGGTTTTGGCAAGTCAGCCACCGATCTTGCGAATCTCGCAGCTAGTAAGGCTAAGGAGTGTACCCTTGTCTTCCGTCAAGCGCTGTGGAAAGTTCCTAACTTCTTTCTCGGTCTGTTCAACCTCAAGTATATTTTCCTGACTCGGTTTGCAGAAACTTGGATGCCCTATCATAAACTTCAAGGATGGGAAAAGTGGCTGCATAGTTTTGGGAAGCCATTGGTGTGGGCATTCTGGCGGTTAAATGAGACTATCCTGCGCTTACAGTTTCCGCTTGATGCTTGTGGGATGGTGCCCAAACAACCTATGGACAAATTGATTGGCTGTAGTATCGGCTTGGTGCCTAAAGGCTTTTTTGAGTATGTACGTGCAGGCAAAATTCGTGCTATCAAGACAAAAATCAACAAGTTTTTTGCTAGTGGCGTAGAATTGGATAACGGCGAGCAAATACAAGCAGATGTTGTTGTCTTTGGTACAGGATTTCTTCAAGATATCCCCTTTTTAGAAGAGAAGTATCACAGGCAAGTATTTGATGAGGAAGGCACTATCCATCTTTACCGCCATCTCATTCACCCTCATGTTCCCCAGATGGGTTTTGTTGGTTATAACTACACTTTCTGTGCCCAGTTATCAGCAGAGATTGGTGCTAGGTGGTTATCAGAGTACGTCAAAGGAAGTATAACTTTACCATCCCAACAACAGATGCTAGAGGATGTAACAGCAGAGTTGGAATGGAGGAAAAAAGATAGACCTTATGCTTTTGTCAGTGGAGCATGTGTAACTCCTTTTACATTCCATTACATTGATGAGTTGCTTCAGGATATGGGTCTGAGTAGCCGCCGTCAACCAGGTAACTTGCTTGGGGAGTTTCTGATGCCAATAGATCCATCTGCTTACAAACATCTCCGCCAGGAATTACAGGTAAAAGAACATCCATTTCTCAATAATTCTGCGATCGCCTCCGCCAAGGCGTAGCCCATCGCGCCAATTGTACTGATGAGAAGCGTTCGTTGATATCTCCCTAATACGGTTTGGTGAAGTTCTCAACCTAACCGTATTGTAAATTTTCCAGTCTCGGCAGCTTGTCTCACTGTTGCATTGGAATCTCAATCACAAACTCAGTCCCCTTTCCAAGAGTTGAATCACAGCTTAAATGACCGTTGTGTTTATCAACGATTTGATAGCTAATTGACAACCCTAATCCCCTACCACTTCCCACTGGCTTAGTAGTAAAAAAAGGATTAAATATTTTCTGCTCTACCTGTGCAGTCATGCCGTGACCGTTATCAGCAATCCGAATCTTCAGCGTGTTTACTTCTCCTAGTTCAGTACAAATCCAAATCTGAGGCTTTTTCCTCGGAAAATCTCCTTCATTCTCGTCCTCATCTAAAGCATCGATTGCATTACTTAAAATATTCATAAATACTTGGTTTAGTTGACCAGCATAGCAAATAACATTCGGCAGTTGTGCGTATTCTTTAAAGACCTCAATTTCTGGGCGATTGCTCTTTTCCTTAAGTCGGTGCTGCAAAATCATTAGGGTACTATCGATGCCTTCATGAATATTTACAGGCTTCATTTCCGATTCATCTAGACGAGAAAAGCTACGTAAGCTCAGAATAATATCTCGGATACGGGAACTTCCCATATTCATAGAATCGAGGACTCTTGGTAGGTCTTCTTTCAGGAATTCTACATCCATTTCCTGAATTTTTTGCTTCACTATTACTGAGGGATGGGGATATTGCTGGTGATAAATATTAATTAAATCTAGCAATTCTTGAACATAATGAGTTGCGTGAGTAATATTTCCATGAATAAAACTGATGGGATTATTAATTTCATGAGCAATTCCTGCTACCATTTGCCCTAATGAAGACATTCGTTCACTTTGAATTAATTGACTTTGGGTACTTTGTAATTCTTCTACAGCTTCTTGCAGATGTTGATTTTTTTCGTTAAGTTCTGCTGTTCTGACTTCCACTTTTTCCTCTAGTATATAACTGTATTCCTCCAAGCTCTCATTAGCTTCAGCCAAATTTTTATAGAGAATAGCATTTTCTAAAGAGATTACAGCTTGGGTCGTTAATAGTTTTATAACTTCTAGGCGATCGCGTGTAAATGCCCCTATCGTTAAATTGTTTTCTAGATAAATCAACCCTACAAGTTTGCTTTTATTAAGCATTGGAATAGATAATATACTCTTTGGCTCCTCACGGTTAATATAGGTATCTGCCGCAAAATTAGCTTCAGAATTAATATCATCAATTACTAATATTTCTCTAGTTCGTTTAATATAATTAATTAAAGAAATAGGAACACTATCGCTAAACTCTAAAGGAACAGATAAAAACTCAGTATGAGTATCTCCAAAAGTGGAATTATAACTAATTGCAGTAATAGTTAAATCTAAGTTATCAGCTTCACACAAAATCAGTACACATTTAGAAGCTCCTGCATTCTCCATTACAACTTCCATTAAAGTAGAAAGGAGTGCCTCTAGCTCAATCTCTCCAGACACTGCTTGAGAAGCTTTAATAACAGTTCCCAAATCTAATATATCTGAAATAGTAGTGTTGACATTTTCATTCGTAAGCAGAGTATGGTCAGTACTAAGTGTAGATAAGTGTATGCTCAGTTCAGGTAGGGTTTTTTCACTGCAAAAATTGCTAAGTTTTTCTTGCTTAATAATGGGTGCAAGCAATTGAGGATAGCGTTTTTGCAAGTCATTAACTTTGGCTAATGCTCCCCAGCGAACATAGCAATTGTAGGCATCAGTGAGGTAGACTTGGGCGATTCTTTGTTTACCCCATTTGAGATAAAATTTAGCCGCTAATTCGTAAGCAAGAGCTTCTTCGTTAATGTAGTCATTTTGTTTTGCAAGAAAAATAGCTGACTCATAATTATCTATCGCTTCAAGATATTGACCAAGAATTCCATGTCGTTCCGCTTCTACTAAATAAAATTTATGCAAATGATTCATGGGAGCCTGAACTGCCCAGTTTTGCATTTTTTTCTGATTTTCTACCACTCTATTCAGAATTTTTTGTTGCTCAAATTTCTCTAAATCACAGTATACTGCTAGATGGGTTAATGAATCGTAGAAATAAAATTGAGCAGTAACAAACATGCCTACACCAGCATATAAGTACTTTTCTAGCATTACTGTATTTTCAAGAGCTTGAGAGTAATCAGCAAGTAGATAGCATAGGTGAAGTTTGCAGAAATATAGGAAAAAAAGTGCTACTCCATCTTTAGCTTTAAGATGAAGTGATAGCATTTTATCTTCATCGTATGCTTCACCAATTAAAGTCTGAGGATTTTTCACATTTCCAAGAAGATTCAAAATTGTCTGCCGAAATATTTCATTCCAATGAAATACTCTTTCTTGCTTTATTTGCCTAATAGTATTACTATGGATTGCTAGATCGTGTTCAAGCTCTACTAATTCCTTTCCTGTAAAATATGCATGTTGGGAGTAGCCATAAAGAGCATAAGCTGCAAATTCCATATCTCCTACTTCGAGATTAGTAGTATAAGCCTCAAGTAAAGGTTTCAATGTTTGCTTTATATGCTCTTTCCAATGTCTGACAAGATGATTAAATGTTTCCATAATCTTGCCAGTTACCTCTTTTGTTTGAAAATTAGGCAATAAACTCTCAGCCAGTTTGCCAAATTTATATCCCGAATCAATGTCTCCTATTACTCCACACAACATTACTCCATACATTACGTATGCAAAAGCAGACAAAGGAGAATTACCAAATCTGATAGATAAATTGATCTGTTTCAGAATAATTAACACTAATAATTCCGGTGCAACGGTATAAGTAATACCAATTACACTAGATAAGATACGCATGATTATTAATTGTTTGGCCTCTGTAATTTCTGGAAGTTCAATTAAGTCTTGAATAGGTCTATTAGCTAATTTTGCAGATGTTATCTCTATTTCTATCTGAATATCTGATTGACTGGGATTTGTAGGAAACTCTACTCCCAAAGTTTCCAAAAATGTTTTTGCAATATTGACAGCTTCCAGTTCTTTTCCTTGTGCACCATAAGACTGTATTTTTACTTCATAAGCTTTAACTCTATCTAGTGGGGTTTTCGCTTTTAGCAACACAGCCTGGACAAATTTTTCTGTATATTCAAAATCACCACTGAGATATGAGGCATCTGCGGCGGTATTATACAAAGCTAAGGTGATATCGTATTTCGTATCCCAACTATCATCAGCTAATAGCTCAATTCCAGTAGTTAAATACTTAAGTGCCGATGAATAAGCTGTTGATACTAAAGCTTTACGTCCAGCAATCAGATTCATTTCGGCTAGCTCATTACGTTTAGCTTGCTCGGTGATGAATTCGACTGCAATATTAAAATGATTTACAAGCTCAAAAATATTTTCTTCTCGTTCGGAAACTGGGGTATTTTTCAAGATAAGCAGCCCAATTTTTAAGTGTATTTGTTTAATTTGGTCTTGGGGAATTAGAGAATAAGCTGCTTGCTGAACTCTATCATGTACGAATTTATACCTCTGCGATGGAAAATTAGTAATTGATAAATTTTCCGATTCTCTATTTGAAAATCCTAATAGTTGTTTATCATTTTCTGGTGTAAGACTATAACCATCTTTCTGAGGTATAATTAGTCCTTCAACTAATGCTTGCCATAAGTCGGATGCAGTATCTATTAATGATTTTTCATTGACAATTGATAATGTTTTTAAGTCAAACTCATTACCAATACAAGCAGATATTTTTAATACATTTTGTACGTTTTTGGGCAATCTTTCTATTTGGATGCCCATCAATTCTACTACATCATCTGTAAGGGATAAAGTTTTAATTTTGGTAATATCGTACTGCCAATGACCAGCATCAAAATCTAATTCAATTAATCCCTCATTATATAATAACTTAAGAAATTGAGATGTAAAAAAGGGGTTGCCTTTAGTTTTAATAAACACCATTTGAGTCAGAGGAACAGCAATTTCCTCTCGACAAAGCAGCGTATCAGCAATCAGATGGTTTAAATCAATCTGACTTAAAGGTGAGAGTTTAATTGTATTAATTACTGCTCCTGTTTTAGCAATTTCTTTTAGTGTCAAAGATAACGGATGTAGATTTGAAACTTCATTATCTCTATAGGTGCTAATTAGTAGCAAACCACCCTTAGTTTCATATATATTCTCTTTATCCTTAGCAAGGCGAGAAGAAGTCTCATCCATTAATAATTGAATAAACTTCAAAGAAGCTATATCTGCCCATTGCAAATCATCTAGAAATATTACCAGAGGATGCTCTTTAGTGGTGAAAACCTGGATAAATCTCTGGAACAATAAATTGAAGCGATTTTGAGCAGCGCTACCAGCAAGTTCAGTAGATGGAGGTTGTTTACCAATAATTATTTCCAGTTCAGGAATTACATTAATGATTACCTGAGATTGCGTACTCAATGCCGATAAAATTTTGGTTTTCCATTGTTGAATTTGGGCATCGGTTTCGGAGAGTATTTGCCCAATTAAATCCTGTAAAGCTTGCACCAATCCTGATAACGGGATATCACGTTGGAATTGGTCAAATTTACCTTTGATGAAGTAACTATGCTGTCTTGCAATGGGTTTGTGGACTTCGTTGACCACAGCCGTTTTACCAATTCCTGAGTAACCAGCGACTAAAATCATTTCCGTGCTTCCGCTTGTCACCCGATCAAAAGTAGTGAGTATAATTTCGATCTCTCTTTGACGACCATAGAGTTTTTCAGGAATGGTAAAATGGTTCGAGATATCCCGAATCCCTAATTCAAAGACTGCAATACTTCTTTTCTCTTGCCATTGGTTTTGACATCTCTCCAAATCATATCTGAGTCCATGAGCACTCTGATATCTATCTTCAGCATTTTTTGCCATTAGCTTGCTGATAATATTAGATAAAACTGGAGGGATATTGGAGTTAATATAGCTGGCTTTTGGCGGTTCTTTAGCAATATGAGAGTAGACTAACTCCATAGGTTCAGTAGTACTAAAGGGTAACTGCCCAGTCAAGAGTTCAAAGAATGTGACACCCAAGGAATAAAAGTCGGTACGGTAGTCTATACCCCGATTCATGCGTCCTGTTTGTTCAGGGGAAATATAAGCTAGAGTACCTTCTAGAACGTTGGGATTCGTGAGAAATTGAATTTCTCTTGGTAATAGAGTCGCAAGACTAAAATCGATAATTCCGGTCTTACCTGTTATCCGATTAATCAGAATATTGGCAGGTTTGATATCTTTGTGAATGATGCAATGGGAATGTAGCCCTTCCAAAGTTGTGCTAATTTCAATGGCAATATCGAAAAACTCACTCAACGAAACATAATTTTTTCCTTTTTTATGCTCTTCTTGCTGCCAGAGATTAAGGGCAATACCACCAAAATCTTCCATGACTAGAACATATCTATTATGGTATTTTTCTAGACTTATTGGTTTGACTATACCCGGAATTTCAAGATTTTTGGTAATACTATATTGATTGACAAATTGATTAATTTCATCGAAATTAGGATCTTCGTTACGCATCAATTTTAAAATAATTGATTGCTGGTCTTTTTCTCTGATAGCTCGATAAACTAAGGTTTTTTTACCGGAGTATAGTTGCTTAATAATGCGATAGCCAAGTATAAGAAATACCGGATTTGATTCTACTAACATTGGATCTAGTTCTTATAAGTTTATGTTTATGCTTTAGTATACCCAGAACATAATTACTACTATCATTAGATATAATGAGCTTTTGGAATAAGCGCCGATCGAGTTGCCCGATCGCTAAATCTTCTAGCTGGCTTGCTCTGCGAAAGCTATTTGTGTCATACTTGCATAACTTACTAATTCCTAAATTCCGAGCGGCTTTAAGTAGTATTGCTAGCGATCGCCAAAAGACCTGAGTTCGAGGTCATAAACTGAAGAAGAAAAGAAAGCAGGATTTAGGCTACTTTATGTCAAAGTTGGAGCAAGCAGTGCCAGACACCTTTGTAACCAAAAGCTTAGAAACTCTCCCTAATATTTTCGACCGGGTTGAGGCTCTGGGCAAGGACTTTGCTACCCGTGCAGGGGCACACGACAAAGATGGTTCTTTTCCTTTTGAGAATTTTACAGCTTTGCATGAAGCAGGATTACTCAGCCTCACCATTCCTCGTGAATTAGGTGGTCAGGGTTTAGGGTTGCTAACTATCTGCGGAGTGATTGAAGGGATAGCGCGTGGCGATGCTTCAACCGCGCTAGTACTGACAATGCATTATCTCCAACATGCCCATGCAGCCCGTAGTCGTCGCTGGCATCCAGAAGTATATAAACGGCTGTGTCGTGAATCCATTGAAGGCATTGCCCTGCTGAATGCGGCCCGTGTCGAACCAGAGTTAGGAACACCAGCTAGAGGCGGATTACCTGCCACAATTGCCGAAGGCACAACAGAGGGTTGGCGTTTAACAGGCCACAAGCAATACACCACAGGTAGTCCCATCCTCAGTTACTTTATTGTTTGGGCGCGGACAACTGAGGATGAACCACAAGTTGGTAGTTTTCTAGTTCCGCGCGATCTGCCCGGTTTGCGAATTGTCGAAACCTGGGATCACTTGGGCATGAGAGCTACAGGTAGCCACGATCTGATTTTAGAGAATGTATTAATCCCCTCAGAGTATGCTCTGAATATCAGTCCCATATCTGCTGCGCCATCCTTCGATCCCCTGATTTCCACTTGGGGCAGTTTGACAATAAGTGCCTTATATCTAGGTGTTGCTACTAGTGCGCGAGACTGGCTGGTTAAATATCTTTGGGAGCGATCGCCTTCTAATCTCAAAGAGCCACTGGCAACTCTACCACGCTTCCAAACTGCCGTGGGTGAGATAGAATCACTGCTATTTGCTAACAATAGATTGATTTATAGCTTGGCTCAAGATATTGATAAGGGCGAGTATGAGTCTAACGTAGGATTACAGGCACAAGCTGTTAAATACCTGACCACAACTAACTCAATTCGGGCTGTAGAGATTGCGTTAGAACTGACAGGTAATCCTGGTATGTTAAAAAGGAATCCTTTAGAGCGACACTACCGAGATGTTTTATGTAGTCGTATCCATACGCCACAAAATGATGTTATTTGCCAGTCATTAGGTAAGTCGGTGTTGAAAGCCAAGTGATTGGCGAGTGGGGGATGAGGGTAGGGTGTTGATTTTATACCTTTTCAGGGGTTAAAAATTCATGCCCAATCCTTTCCAATCCTTGCTGAGTAAAATTTGCAGTGGGAAAAGTTATTTTTCGCGTTCTTTAAGTAATGAGTAATGAGTAATGAGTAATGAGTAAATACCTATTACTTATTACTCATTACTTATTACTCATTTAATTTGCTTCACCGATGATGACACCAAAACTGTATGAATAAAAAATGGGTAAATCTCATCAAAGTCAACACCCTAGGATAATACCCACCATCGACTCTACCAATCCGGTAATATCTTACTCAGAATTACAAAGTAATCCGGTAATATCTTACTCAGAATTACCAGATAATGGTCTTATAATATACACAAATATTGGAAATTTAGTAGAAGTGCCAGAACCAACTTTTGGGGCACTAACAATGGCAGGAAGTGGCATGGTAATGCTGTTGATGTTACGGAGACGTTCAATTATCTAAAAAACGGTAAGGCTAAGAGCGAACAAGCTGACCGACGTGAGTCAGAATTTAAAATTTTAAATTGTTTAGTATCCTGCTTTCTTGTCTACGACATTTCGTAAGGGCTGACCAGTTTGGTAGCGGATAAGATTGTCGATAAACAGTTGTGCTATACGCTCTCTCAGCCGTGGTGAAAGGGCTGAACAATGGGGTGTGATAAAAGCGTTTGGTAGCGACCACAAAGGACTTTCCGGTGGCAGAGGTTCTGTAGCTACTGTATCTAATCCAGCACCCGCAATCCATCCCTCACTTAGTGCGGTGAGTAATGCAACTTCATCCACGATCGCACCACGAGCGATATTAATTAAGTAAGCAGACTGACGCATGGAGCGCAATGCAGCTTCATCGATCAAGCCTTTAGTTTCTGGAGTAAGCGGTGTAGCAATTACTACATAATCTGCTGCTGGGAGGAGCGATCGCCATTCATCAGCACCAACAATCTTGTCAAAATTCGGTAGGGGTTCGGGATGGCGGCGACTACCCCAAACTTTAACACCAAACGCTTTAGCGCGAGATGCGATCGCTTGACCTATATTCCCAGTGCCGAGAATTAATAAAGTTGCGTCTGCCAACTCTTCGAGAAACACTCCTCTTACCCAAGTGTGTGCATCCTGCAAAGTCTGCAATTTCCGCAGATTCTTGGCGTGATAGAGCATGAATGCCAATACAAATTCCGAAATTGGAATCGCATGAACCCCTGCGCCATTAGTAAGGATAATGTCCTTTTGCAAAAAATTTGGTGTGAGAATGTGATTTACGCCAGCGCTTGGTGATTGTTGCCAACGCAGTCTAGGTGCTGCTGTCAGTACTTTGTCAAGGGTAGAAGTTTTCAGATAAAATCCGTTGACATAAACTTCTGCATCACTGACATCACCATCGAGATTACCTTCACTATCCACTTCCACAACATCTATATCAGATGGTAGGTGTGGCTCAATATCAGCAATGAGATGATCGGGTAAAATTAGTTTTACCATTTGCTACTCCCTAATTTCATTTTGGATCGTACCTTTGGTGCGCTTCCACAACCCCAATGATAAATAAAGTTGTTTCGCTAAGAAATTACCTTCAACAATATCAAGTAATAATATTTCTACCTCGTTAATAGCTTTTGCTCTTTCAATTAATTCGTTTAGTAATAATTTACCTATACCTTTTCGTCGATGTTCTTGTTGAACATACATACTAGTAATATATGCTTTATGCCTAAGTTTTATTCTTGATTCTTGGTGAAATGCAAATATTCCAATTAACTCTTTATCTTCAAGGCAGCCCAAAATAAAGTTATTATTATCTACTAAGATTCTATCCTGAAATTGTTCTATGGTTTTAATTGCTTCTTCATGATCCGTTGTGCCAAATGAATCTGGATTTTTATACAAAGCTTCTAATCTGATATTTCTATAATCTTTTACATCATACTTTGTTAATTGTCTAATTATCATTATTTAAATTTAAATAATAGATATCTATATGTTTTTTTTAATCAAGCTTTGAGTGTTTAAAAACAATTTCGGATTGCTATAACCGCTTTTTAAGAGTAAGTTGTAATCTCGAAGTAGCCTATTTACCGCAGCTACCTCAAGTTTAATCTCGATTGACTAAAAAACTAAAACTTAAATTTTAACTACTCAACTGTAGTAATTGGTTATTTGACAGAGTATTTTCATTGGTCATTACTCGCTGGAGAACTGCTTCTCTGATATTTACAAACACTTCGCTACTTCTATCTCGCGGGCGTGAAAGTCTCACAGGTAAATCGAGAGAAATTTGTCCTTCATCAATCACTATCACTCGGTCTGCTAACGCGACAGCCTCTTCCACATCATGAGTAACCAAAAACGCAGTAAATCTTCGCTCTTGCCATAAATTTTCAATTAATTGCTGCATTTCTAAGCGAGTTAGAGCATCTAATGCTCCCAAAGGTTCATCTAACAACAACAAACGGGGCTGACTGACTAACGCCCTTGCCAATGATACCCGTTGCCGTTGTCCACCAGATAAAACATACGGCCACTCATCAGCCCGATCTTTAAGTCCGACTTTATCTAGTGCCCACAAAGCTTTTTCACGCCAATCGCCTTGTAAGCCTAACCCTACGTTTTGGATAACGCGCTTCCACGGTAACAAACGGGGATCTTGAAACATCACTCTTACAGAGCCGCTAAGTCTACGCAGTGGTTCTCCATCCAGTAGTATTCCGCCTGAAGTTGTTTTATCTAATCCTGAAACCAGACGCAATAAGGTACTCTTACCACAACCACTTCGTCCAACAATAGCGACAAATTCACCTGCTTCAACTTCTAAATTTAGTGAGTTTAAAACAGTTTTCTTGCCGAAAGATTTCGTCAAATCCAAAATACTTAGTTGTGTACCCTGTACATTAGAACTCACTTGCAAAACCTCATTTTTTTTCAGAACAATCAGGATTTATTTCTTTGATAAGACGTTGAATTTGTAAATTACACTCAAAATGAATATAAATCAAAAGTTAAAATCAGGAGTTTTCAACCTTTGAATCTGGTGACTTTAGTATTTATGACTTTTGATAGTTTGGATTCCAAGCCAAAAATTTTGTTTCTAATCCTTTGGCAACAGCATCTGCTAATTTACCAAGCAGTGCATAGATCACAATACTTAAAACCACAACATCAGTTTGCATAAACTCACGGGCATTCATTGCCATATAACCAAGTCCAGAATCTGCTGCGATCGTTTCTGCTACAATTAGTGTCAACCACATAATCCCCAAAGAAAAACGTACACCGACGAGAATCGAAGATAAGGCTCCTGGAAAAATAATTTGCCATAATAATTGTGGTGTTTTCAATCCATAGACTTTTCCCATCTCAATCAGTCCAGGATCAACACTACGGATGCCATGAAATGTATTGAGATATAACGGGAAAAATACCCCCATAGAAACTAGAAATAATCTAGCTTGATCGCCAATACCAAACCAGAGAATTACTAAGGGAATTAATGCCAAATTAGGGATAGTGCGGAGCATTTGCAAGGAACTATCTAATAACTTTTCTGCTATCCGGGAAAAGCCATTGAGCAATCCCAAACCGAATCCAATACTGCCACCAACTATAAAACCAGATATCGCCCGCCCAGCACTAATTCCTATATGTTGAAAAAGTTCTCCGGTGGAGGCTAGTCTAATGGCTGTAGCGATTACGCCACTAGGGGCTGGTAAAATTCTGGTTGAGAGTAAACCAGTTCTGGAAGCAAGTTCCCAAAATACTAGCACTAGAACGGGCACAATCCAGGGAACTATTTTATCGATTTGCGGGTTTTCTAACACCTCGCTCAGGGATATATTATTGTTTCTTTTGGTGTGTTTAAGGCTAATAGTCATGGGATTTTGGATTTTCAATTGTTCCGAAGGATGAATCTAGAAGCATCATCAACATAATTCGTAATTTGCTCTTTAATTACGAATTATTCATGAAGCACTCGTTAGTTGTTTAGAAAATTTTTCATTGGCGACAATTTCGCTAACAGTACTCAAGACTGGTGGCGTTAAAAGTGCAGGTTCGCTTTGCAAAGGTAGGTGTGGAAATAATAATTCGGCGGTGCGATACGCTTCTTCTAAATGGGGATATCCAGAGAACACAAAGGTTTCTATGCCCAAATTACGATATTCCAGCATCCTAGCGGCAACGGTATCGGGATCTCCAACTAAGGCTGTACCAGCACCTCCCCGCACCAATCCAATTCCTATCCACAGGTTGGGACTAATCTCTAGGGTTTCTCGACTACCACTATGTAGTTTACTCATTCGTCGCTGTCCTTCAGAATCAGAACTAGCCAAGTTCTCCTGAGCTTTTGCGATCGCATCGTCATCCACATACTTAATTAGCTCATTGGCTGCATCCCAAGCCGCAGACTCGGTTTCTCGCACAATTACATGCAAGCGAATCCCAAAGCGGACTGTTCTACCAAGTTCCGCCGCCAATCGCCTAACTTCAGCAATCTTTTGAGCAACTTGTTGTGGAGGTTCACCCCAAGTCAGGTAAACATCTATATGTTTAGCAGCAACCCGCTTCGCAGCAGCAGATGAACCACCAAACCACAAGGGTGGATAGGGTTTTTGAACTGGTGGGAATAAGAGTTTACCACCTTTGATATCCAGGTAGTTTCCCTTAAAATCCACTGTTTCCCCACTGACAATACCCCGCCAAACGGTAAGAAATTCATCGGTTAAATCATAGCGATCGTCATGACTAAGATGCAAGCCATCCCCAGCGAGTTGCACCGGATCTCCACCTGTCACCACATTAATCAACAATCTTCCTTTAGAAATCCGGTCAAATGTTGCTGCCATTCTTGCAGCAGCACCCGGAGAAGTAATTCCTGGGCGAATTGCCACAAGAAATTTCATCCGCTTGGTGACAGATATGAGAGCAGCAGCAGTTATCCAAGCATCTTCACAAGAACTCCCTGTGGGTAACAATGCACCCGTGTAGCCTAAACTATCCACAGCTTGGGCAATTTGCTGCAAATAATCAGGTGTGGCAACACGAGAACCAATATCTGTGCCTAAATAGCGTCCATCATGAGATCCAGTAGGAATAAACCAGAGAATTTGCATGTTTGTCAGGGTATGGGAGTTTAATTTACGATTATCCGACCGAATTACCGTATTTTATAGTCAAGATTTTACCCGATATTATCTAAAAATCAAGCCTAATTTAACCATCAGTAAAAAATGGCTGACTGAATAACGAACTCCTTAGCCGACGATTATGACACTTTCGTGGTCAGAACTGCTGTGTTGGAAAATACAACTTTTAACTGAGTAAGCCACATTTCCAATTCGATCGGTAATTACGTAATTAACTCAGATGATACCAGAGATTATGAAATATTATCTGTAATAACCCAAGTTGCTAGTACCGCAAGGCGGAATTCAAAATTCAAAATTCAAAATTCAAAATGAATACAGCGTAAGCCTTTCGTTGATTTGAAATGGTAGCTTTATTTACGCCGTGGTGTACTAGTTACTCTTACAGGCGATCGCCTACGCCACGCTAAGTACGTGGGCGTAAATAATTATCATTGGGACAAGGTAGGGGGCTAATACCCGGATTTCTCACCACACCTCTCAAAGCCCGTGCTTGTGCAGGGGAGCAGGGG